>NZ_AXWV01000033.1 GCF_000482845.1 Anaerobiospirillum succiniciproducens DSM 6400 | reverse complement strand
GTGCACACATTGAACTGTAGGCCTTATATGTTGCGCCTGTAGTACATTTGGGACTGAAGTTGTTAACTTTTCATTTCGTTCTTAGAGCGAAGTTATTGTTCACACATTGAGCTGCGGTCTTTAACTGCAGCTATTGGTCGTGACTTTGGAACTGTAGTGGTTCATTTTTCATTTCGTTCTTAGAGCGAAGTTAATGTGCGCACATTGAGGAGCGAGCTTTAACTGCAGCTATTGGTCGAGCTTTTGGGATTAGGTTGTTAACTTTTCACTTCGTTCTTAGAGCGAAGTTAATGTGCAAACAATGAGGAGCATGCTTTAACTGAAGCTATTGGTCGTACCTTTTGGGCATAGGTTGTTAACTTTTCATTTCGTTCTTAAGACGAAATTTGCATGGTTTGATTGTGGCTTTAGATGAGATGGATTGAGAGGGATGCGCTGAACAGCTGTTGATATGGGCAGGCTTGCTTTGCTGTGCTTTGTTTCGTAGTGATGCGCGGAGTGCTGAACCGATTGAAGATTGGCTTGTTGGCTGGTTGGTTGGTTGGTTGGTTGGTTTGCGGACATTAAAAAAGCCCAAGCCTATGGCCTGAGCTTTATGTAATTTATGAACAACAAATCTAATCGATTAGAGGGAGTCTACGCAACCTAATTCCTTCATGGCCTCGAGTACACGCTCAACCATGGTCTCCTGGCCCTTACGTAACCATACGCGTGGGTCGTAGTACTTCTTGTTAGGAGCATCTGGACCAGTTGGGTTGCCGAGCTGACCCTGTAAGTAGTCCTTGTTTGCCTCGTAGTATTCCTTGATACCCTTCCAGCATGCCCACTGGGTGTCGGTATCGATGTTCATCTTAATAACACCGTAGGATACGGACTCAGCGATTTCTTCCTTAGTAGAGCCAGAACCACCGTGGAATACGAGGTTTAATGGCTTAGCCTCGGATAAGCCGAACTTCTCAGCTACGTACTTCTGGGAGTCACGTAAGATGGTTGGCTTTAACTTAACGTTACCTGGCTTGTAAACACCGTGTACGTTGCCGAATGAAGCAGCGATGGTGAAGTTTGGAGAAATCTTGATTAAGCGCTCGTAAGCGTATGCTACATCCTCAGGCTGGGTGTATAAAGCAGACTCGTCCTTGTCGGAGTTATCAACGCCGTCTTCCTCACCACCAGTGCAGCCAAGCTCGAGCTCTAAGGTCATGCCGATCTTAGACATACGCTCTAAGTACTTGCAGCAGGTCTCTACGTTCTCTTCTAAAGACTCCTCAGAGAGGTCTAACATGTGTGAAGAGAATAAAGGCTTGCCTTCCTTCTTGTAGAACTCTTCGCCAGCGTCTAAGAGGCCGTCGATCCAAGGTAATAACTTCTTAGCGCAGTGGTCAGTGTGTAATACAACTGGAACACCGTACTCTTTAGCTACGTTGTGAACGTGTAAAGCGCCGGAGATAGAACCTAAGATTGCGTTGCCCTGTGGACGCTCAATCTTTAAGCCCTTACCAGCTACGAACTGGCCGCCGCCATTTGAGAACTGGATGATAACAGCGGAGCGAGCCTTAGCAGCAGCCTCTAAAACAGCGTTTACAGAGTCAGTACCAACGCAGTTAACAGCAGGGAATGCATAGCCATTCTCTTTGGCAACAGCGAATAACTTCTGTACGTCCTCGCCTACTAATACACCAGGCTTTACAACATCTAAAATCTTAGTCATCAGTCTATCCTAATTATGAGACGTGCCATTCCACGCCCCTTTATTATACCCAATTCCTAGCACTCTTTATGAGTAATAGATTTCAATGCATCAGTCAAAGCAAGTCCTTTGATACCCACACATCAGTGCGCATCTAAGATAAGCACATTAACACTGGTGCCTTGCAAAATCGGGCATAGCTTTTAAAAAAGCAGTAGCACTAAGCAAAATGCTTTGTGCTTGTTACTTTCACAAGCAAGCTTGTAAAAGTGGAATTTGAGTTTTAAGGCAAGATGGTGGCTATTTAACCTTGCTAATACCATCTTGCCTAAGGCTCTATAAGTCAGTCAAAAGAACCTAACTTAAGGCCTAAAGTAATCTTATTGATTACTCAGCTGCACGCTTCTCGAGGATCTCAACAGCAGGTAACTTCTTACCCTCTAAGAACTCTAAGAATGAGCCGCCGCCAGTGGAGATGTAGGAGATCTTGTCCTTGATACCGAACTTCTCGATAGAAGCAATGGTGTCACCGCCGCCAGCAACTGAGAAAGCGTCAGACTCAGCAATAGCTAAAGCCATGGTCTTGGTGCCGTTTGAGAATTGGTCGAACTCGAATACGCCAACTGGGCCGTTCCAAATGATGGTCTTAGCGCTCTTGATAGCGTCAACAATGTTCTGAGCAGACTTAGGACCTAAGTCCATGATCATGTCGTCAGCCTGAACGTCAGCTAAGTTCTTAACGGTAGCTGGGGTGTTAGGATCGAACTCCTTACCAACAACAACGTCAACGAACTCTGGGATATGGGTCTTAGCAGAGAGCTCCTTAGCAGTCTCGATGAGGTCTTCCTCAAACAGAGACTTACCAACGTTAGCACCGCCGGCTGCCATGAAGGTGTTAGCAATACCACCACCAACAACGATGTGGTCAGCGACCTTTAATAAGGAGTTGAGAACTGGTAACTTGGTGGAAACCTTAGAACCGCCAACGATAGCCAGCATAGGACGCTCTGGGTTCTCGAAAGCCTTACCTAAAGCGGTAAGCTCAGCGTCTAATAATAAGCCTGCGCAAGCAACTGGAGCGAACTGAGCAACACCGTAGGTTGAGCCCTGAGCACGGTGAGCAGTACCGAATGCGTCCATTACGAATACGTCGCACAGAGCAGCGTACTTCTTAGCTAAAGCTTCGTCGTTCTTCTTCTCGCCAGCGTTGAAACGTACGTTCTCTAATACAACAACTTCGCCTTCGTTTACTTCAACACCATCTAAGTAATCCTTAGCAAGGCGAACTGGGCAGTCTAACAAGGTAGCCATGTGGTCAACTACAGGCTGGAGTGAGAACTCTGGAGCATACTCACCCTCCTTAGGCTTGCCTAAGTGTGAGGTAACCATGACCTTAGCACCCTTCTCAAGAGCTAACTTGATGGTTGGCAATGAGCTGACAATACGTACATCAGAGGTTACCTTGCCGTCCTTTACAGGTACGTTTAAGTCGGCACGGATGAATACACGCTTGCCTTTCAGGTCGAGGTCGGCCATCTTCTTGACTGCTGCCATAACGAAAATCCTCAAAATAGATGTCTTGTTAAGACTGAATACCCGTATTGAACCTAATTAACAAACTAAGGGAGCAATGCTCAATCTAGCTTGTTGCTGCAATCTTGCAGAGTCTGTTAAAACACTTTAGACCCTTGCAATGTCAATAATGTTCAATTACGAGAGGTGTAATGCTGTAAATTGCTGCAAAACTAAACTTAGCCATATCAGCATCAGTAGTTCATTGCTATTTGCTGCAAAACCTTGCTGAGGCTTTGGTTGGATAGTTGATAAAAGCTTGCAACAACATCAACTTAGTAAGTATAAACACCACGTGTTAAAAATCAACTAACAAAGCACTATATGCAAATTAACTAGAACTTTCTTTATTACACTGCAAAGCTTGCAACAGCCCTCATTGCGCGTAAAAGCGCTTGTATACAAGCTCTGATACTGCCCCAAAAGATGACGTAAGTACTTCACAAAGTCTTGATATACATCGCATTTTCATAAGGCAGAGCATACAATCTTAAGTACCGTGACTGCAATTTGCTGCAAAAATGTCTGACACGTAATTTTCGCTCTATCCTCAATAGACTTTCCATTACTTGCTTTTACATAGGCTCACTTAACATCAGCCTGTATGACAAGATTATAGTTTTACCACCTTTAGAAGCTACTTACTTTGAATATGAGTACTACTTGATGTAGTTCTTTTAAGCGCTTAAGGCTTTGTACTTCTGTACTTAACTGATGGCACGCACGCTTAGTGAAAATATCCAATTTGTAGTGATTTCAGCCTTGCTGCTGGTTTACTGTTTCTTTTAGTCTTGTCGTTCTCCATCTTGATGTTGGTTTGTAGATTTTTTTTGATGGGTATGTAAGTAAGCCGTCGATTGTAGCTCGCTGGTTTTAAGCTTGGGGATCTTGATCTAGTCGATTTTGTGGGGCTGATTGTAGGCTCGTCGGTCTTTGGATGATTTTTTTGGAGATGTCTATTAAGACTAAAGGCCTAGATAGAGCTAGGCCTTTGTTGGGTGTTAACAGCTATCTTTGCTGCCAATAAGAATGTGCTTTGCTAATTCTTTGTTGCTAGTGCACTGGGCTTAAGTTTACCGACTCCCAGGACTGTTTGGTGTGGTATTGAGTAGCAAAGGCCAGGCTCTTAAACTCATCTTCATTGCTGTATTCGCAAGTTAAGATCATGTTCTTACGCTTGAGCATGTAGTTAACGCGCTCAATATATTCAGCAGACTTGATGGAGTAGCTGTTGTTTACAGCAGAGGCGTTGAGCTCCTTAAACTTATGTACATTAAAGTCAGGATCTGAATCTAAAGATCGGCTCAGCTGCAGATAGAAAGGCTCAAACCACATCTTCACATTGAACTCAATAAATATGGATGAGCACTCACTTACTGCAAGCATACTCAGATCACTTAAGTCTAAATCTTGGGCCATGCGGCGATGCACAATACGCAGCTCATCAGTTAAGTTGAAGAGCTTATGGTCGGTTGCAAAGGTAATGGAGCAAGCCAAGACCTTACGCACATCATCAAAGTGCTTAGCAGTACCAAAAAGATTGGCAAGACCTACTGCAAGTGAGTAAGTTTCGGTCATGTAAGTAACCATGTTGCCAAATTGAGCTAAGGTAGGAGATGGGATAGCTCCATACTCAACTACTGCCTTTCTAAAGGCATCAGCATCAACACGAGTACCACGCTCTACGCTAATGCATGCATCATCACCTGATCCAATCTTATAGCCAGGATTGTCGGCTTTGAAAATACTTAGCAGTACTGCACGACGTAATTTGGATAAAGGTTCTGCGTAGATAAGACCACCTTTCTTGAAAGGCAGAGATGGAATCTTTTGCACCACATCTGAGGTAAAGAAATTGGCGCATACAATATGGTCATCGAAACCGGCACTATCTAAATCAGGAGCTTCACCTGACTTAGAGTGAGCATAAATGTCGGTTGGACCTTCGTACTTCATACCAGTACGATCAATGAAGATAGTGCTAGAACCAGCAACTAGCAGCAGTACCTCATCGATAAAGGAACTAAACTGCAAACGAACATCATCTAGGTCGTAAACAGTTACACCCCAATTCTCATCAAGCCACTGCTTATCAATGTTCTTGAGCTCAAACTCGACTTCACAAATCTGAGTGCTGATATCGCCACTGATGATACTGCCACGATCTAAAGCTAGCTCAAAGCAAGCAAAGCGAGGCACAGACAGAACTAAAGAGCAGCGCTCAAAGTCAGTTAAGTACTTACAAATTAAGCTCTTAGCTTGAACTTTGGAGGCAAAACCATTTGGTAATAAATTGCTGTCAAATAAAGACACATCAGGAGAGGTTACTGAGGCATCTACATTAACTGTAGTCTCAATATGAGTATGGGAGGCACCTGCAGCCATATCCTGAGTTTTGAACTTTAAGGTCTGTTCAACAGATGAACACAGACTACTGCGACGGAGACGCAGACCGGCATTAAACTCTTTAAATAAAAGGTCATCTTCAGTATCAAAGTACTCATTCTTAAGCACTTCGCACTTTACCTTGCTCTTATCAGCAAAGAACTCCTTTAAATCATGTTCACTACGGAACTCTTGGGACAGTCCTTCGTAGTTAAATGCAATGAGCTCATTGAACTTGGCGATAAAATCATCCAAGAAACAATCAGCGTACTGCGCGTTCAGACCGTACTTGTACTCGCATTCAACGTTGTTGAGAAGGTTTTCCTTAGTAAACATAAGCAGCCTCTACCGCCACATGGCAGTTGACAATCCCGACACCAGAGATACAAAACTACCAAACCATATTGCTAAGTTTCTATTTAAGACACTGCAAAAACAGCAGCTTCTGCTTAGCAACTACCGCAAACATAGCTAACTATAAAGTTAGCCACTACATACAAGCTAAGATGTTATTAGCAAAGCCCATTCGTAACTTAAGCAAACAGGTGTAAGCTCAAAGCTATGTACTAAAAGCTAGTAATGAAGAAAAGACTTGCCATGTACCACTAACAAATCTGCCTTAAGATCTGTCATTAAACTCAGCTAATTGGTATAGATGTCAGACAAATATCTATAGATGTTTTGTTGGACGATAACAAAGAACGAAATGTCATGCAATGGCGTTCTACATCACATTTGCTCGTCTTATTGAACTAGTTTTGCATATTATAGTTCACAACATAGATACAGCAACTTATTAAACATATCAAAAAAGTATCGCATACTTCACTTGCACTAGAAAAACTCACCACAAAGTAGCTACAGTAAAGATATGCAAGCCAATATTTTGCTGTTTTTTTGAAGCTCATCATGAAAATCACAGCATCCTTTGCACTAATTTGAGTCTTTGCTGCACTCATTAATCTAAACACCATTTCAAACACTCATGCTGCCTAAATTCCAGTCCAAGCTCAAAAGGCAAGTGGCAGCAACAGCGCCCGCTCAAGCGCCTATGTCTACGCCCGTATCTATGTCCACGCCAATGCATATGTATCCACCCAAGCCTGTGTCCACGCCAGTGCCTATTTATCCACCCGAGCCTTTTTCCACGTCAGTGCCTATGTATCAAACCGAGCCTGTTTCTATGCCATCCATCTGCTTTGGTTTGAATCTGCCACGTTTTACATGCTCAGCCCTGTCCTTGCGTAGTTTTAGGTTCTGCACATGCATAGTATTTACGATGGCCTTTTATCAATATATTCCCTGTTAAGGCCACTTAGATTGCTATAAATTTGATGAATTAATCGTCGCTGGATATGCCGCGCCATGCCTCATATGGACATGGCTTGCCTAATGGGATGCAAGAGCTTTAGCCACTGCATATTTTGATGGTCAATGGCATGGTGCTTGGCTGTAGCTGCAATTGATAATGCTATTGCTTGTGCTTCGGTAGTACTACTTTTTGGCTGGGGATGCGGCCTTGATGGTGGTATTGGCAGCTCGATATTCACTTGGCTTGAAGCCGGTATACTTCTTAAAAACACGTGCAAAATAGCCAGGATCTTTAAAGCCGAGCTCATCAACTATGGAGCTGATGCGCTTGTCAGTTTGTGACAACAACTTGCAGGCCTCTTCAATGCGCATAGCATTGATGTACTCAACAGGAGTCTTATCTGTGTATTCCTTAAAGGAACGACACAGATAGGTTGGCTGCAGCTTGACCTCCTCAGCTATGTGGTTGAGCGAGATGTTCTCTTTATAGTGAGCTGCAATAAACTTAATGGCATCGTTAACGAGTTTTACCTGACGACGCTCCGAGGCTGTTTGTTCCTCGTGATTTTTATAGTGCTGCTCATACTGTAAGATGCCCATTAAAGTTAAGAACTGACCTTGAGCTTTGAGCTCTAAAGCAGCTCTTTTGGAGAATTTGTCATCTTGCGCAGAGTTGTCCTCTAAAGAAAATACACTCTGTACGGTATGACAAAGATCGTCAAAAGCAGTAATTACGGCTCTATCGTCTGGATTAGTCCGATAGAACACACTCTGCAGCTTAATCTGGCCGTTTTGAATAGCTTCAATAAAGTAACGACCATTACCAGCGTGCTCTAAAATTAAGTTTGGATCAAAGTACAGGCACTTATAGACAAAGCTATCAGATTTATCTAAACGCTCTAAACGTTTATAGTCACGCTCTTTTTGATCATTCCAGCGCCACTCTTGGCCATCTAAAGGCTCAAAGTTTTGCACAGCATCGAGTCTATCTAACTCAAGCTCTGATGCTGTTACTTGCTCATCAGTATTAGAGCTTTGCTTAGAAGCGTCCTTTCTATTCTTGCTGCCACTCTTGCTTTGCTTAGACGCTAAGTCTTCCTTACATGACTTAAGCACAGCTGCATTCATCTTGGCATTAGCAAAAGTATCATCATCTTGACCATCAAGGGACACGCTCGATGCTACTTGCTTGCTTACTTTAGATGCTGACTCTCCTGTCTTAGCTTTGTTAGACTTTTTCTTGGCCTTGCTATTGTCTCTTTCGTGCTTTTGCTTAGCACTAGTAGACTCATCTTTGAAGCCTTCCACTAGTGACTGCAGAGGTGATTTAAACTCTTCTACTTCACGTAATTCTGCTTCAGAGTTTGCAAGCTCTTGGATGGCCTCACGCTTAGCGCTAAGGAAGGTGCCAACGAGTACGGGTGGATCTACTTGCTCATTACCTGACTTCTCTAAAGCACGCAGACATAAAGAGTCATGCTCAATAGCCTGCTCAGATGAAGTAGTTACACCTTCTTTATTGGTAAAGGTATGCTCAATGGTATTTAAGGAGCCATCTTCAGTAGTGATGGTACCGTCTTGATTATAGATAGGAAGCTTGATCTCAAGATGCTCAAAATGGTGGCTGACACCTGCCGGAATAATAACCAGATCGCCCTTGTGCACGGCGTATTTCATGTCATCAAGATGGACAGTGTATGACCCTTCCCCGATGAGGATCATCTCATGTTCCATATGGTAGTGATTAACATCTTCCTTGCACTTAGCTTCATCAACTACAACTCTGTAGCTGAAAGGAAAACTTAAACTACCTGACTCTACACTGTGTTGACGTGAGTTCTTCATCGAAACAACCGGTTTCCATCATCCACCACAGCATATCTAGTCTCAATACTCATTAAGCAGCCTGGACTATAAATTTAGTTAAAGCAGCTGCTTAAATGCTGTAAAACACCAGATGTTCTGATCCAGTATTATTAAATAACATACTCAGCAACCTAAGCTCTCTAACTTATCTACATGAGCAATTTACATCTAGCTACTGCTAGAAAAAACTAGTAGATAAGAACTCACAGCACTTAGCCTACTTGGCATAAAGCTAAGTGTCTTTAGCTATTTTGTTAGCCTCTCTTGAGCCAAAGCCCATATACCTTTAGCAAGGCTAACTTCGCTTTAGCCTGGCTAGCAGAGCCTTTACAAAGCTAACTGTGCTTTAGCAAGGCTAGCAAAACCTTTATAAAGCTAACTTTGCTTTATCAAGTCTAGCTAAGCCTTTACAAAGCTAACTGTGCTTGGCAAAACCAATCAAGCATTGGCATGACTAACGTTACTAAGAAAGCTAGCTACCTTAAGCAATACTAGCTATGCCTAGCAAGACAATAGAGCTTTAGCCAATCACAAGGCTTATTACTAAAGCTAATAAACTCAAACTTAAGTTGAGTATCAGTGCTAAAGCAATCAAGCTATGAGCATACATACACGAGGGCAAGATTATATTGCCACTGTATATGCATGAAGAGCAATCAAGCATGCAGTAGCCTTATACAAGCAACACCAATAGTTGGTCTTGTATATAAACAAACTACATTTGCTTAACTAAAACATTTTTTGAGCACTACCCAAGCTCGCATTTAGGCAGTGCTATCCAAACTACAAACAAGATTGTGCTTAGCAATTAAGCTAAGCTGCAGACTGTTTAAAACAGTGCTGCTAAGCCGTAAGAGCAATAAAGCTCAATACGCTGTGTACTTTTCGCTGCAAATTAAGTTCTATCTAAGCTCATGCCTAGAGACACTATCTAAAACATCCTCAGATGCTTATCAAAAACATCTTCAGATACTTAAGAGCTAGTGCCATCATAACGCCTCTCTCTAGTTGCGTATCTGACATAGAATTCCTTTGACAATTTTGAGGGCTTCAAATGAGCCCTTGTTAAACAACAATACTGTCAATCAAAGTAAACGTAAGCTTAGTAAATTATTAGAGAGTACTCGTGGTCATGACAGTCTAATAAACAATGGATGTAAGTCTATGTCTAAAATCCATGACTAGAGTAGTTCAAGCTTATTGAAGCAATTATATAGTGATTGCCTCTTGTCATTAATCCAAAATCCTTTTGCCTGTACGTGAAAAGTACACGGATATCGCTAGCCTTTCTAAATCAAGATAATCTACTAGATAAAGCGTAACCTGATGTTCTTACCTTAGGCTTAATTTCACTGCTATATCTCAATTTGAGCATATCAATCTCAAAGTAATGCACTAAAGTGCCTTAGTTAGTGATATGGTAGTAGACAAGTTAATTTTCAGTTTTCAAAAAATTTAGTTTGTGCAGCCTTTACACTGTCTTTATGTAGCAAGCATACAGTAGATCTGTCTCATAGCTTTGCTAAGTGTTACTTACGATATTTAAACTTTTGCAAGTGTTAAGGCGTTTTTAGGCCCCATGCTTGCACTACATAATCACAAAGAATTGTCACTGCGCTTGCTTGCACCATAGCTTATATACAACATATGGCCTTTGGGGCACTGCACATAAGTACCTCAGTCCCATTAAACAATTAGCCAAGAGTAATAGTCCCACTAGCTTAACTAGCCTAGATGCATTTGGCTTATTAGAGTGATTGGTTTATCCTGTATTTTACCAATTCGATTTGTCAGGTCTTATACGACTACTAGCTGCTTGAATTAATTGCTCAAAAAGAGTCATCTTGTATATGCAAGATGCTGGAAATGAATTAAAAGACTTATGCAAGATCGCAGTTATATATGCTGCATTGAGTCTTAGTTAACATGAGAATGAGTACGATACTTGTTCTGTCAATGCGAAGTTGCCTTTATGGCTACTTGTTGTTTAGCTTCGCTTTTAAGAAAAAGGTTTTTGTATGCGTGTTCATAGACTTTTTGCTACAGCCACAGCTTTTATGCTGAGCTATGCCATTGCTTTTTGTCCAATAGCATTTGCTGAACATGCCCACCAACACGTGAGCAGTGAAGCATACACTAATGCAAAATCTGCCGCCAACTTCCCTAACGGCGGGGATATACTCATCATTGTGCCTAAAAAGGCCGGTGGCGGTACGGACATAGCAGCACGTGGTCTAGCTAAGTTAATGTCCGAAGATTTAGGCGTCAAAATCCATGTAGAAAACGAGCCTTGCCATAGTGGCTTAGTTGCAACTAAAGCTATTGCAAATGCTACACCCAACGGCTACACCATGGGTATGATTACTGTAGATCTGGCTCTATATACCCATCAGGACAAGATCACAATCGCCGTCGATGCCTTTACCCCCATCATTACTCCAATCTCAGCTCCGGCTGCTTTATTAGTCCATAGTGCAGCCCCATATGATACTTTAGAAGAGTTTGTTGAATATGTACGCAACCATCCTGGAACCATCTTAATGGGTAACTCAGGTGTAGGAGCCATTTGGCATGTTGCTACTTTGGCATTTGAAAAAGAATTTGGTGTCCGTGTAAAGCATATTCCTTTCTCTAAAGGCAGCTCAGATATAGCTGCAGCTATTGCTGGCAAACAAATCAATGCCACACTTGCAGACCCTTCAGCCTTTAAAGAGCAAATTGATAATGGCTCACTTAAAATCTTAGCCATTATGTCTAACGAGCGTTCTAGACTCTTTCCTGATGTACCAACCTTTAAAGAGCTTGGCCACAATCTCGTCATTGGCGCTTGGGCAACTTTAGTTGTACCAAAGGGCACTCCAGAGAAGGTGGTAAATATTTTACGTACCTCAGCAAGACGTATCTCCTCGACCTCCACATACGATGAGTACTTCTTAAGCCGCTATATTCAACCTAAATACATCATTGGCGATGAGGCGGAGAATTTAATGAGAGATGATAACTATCGCTTTGCTATCATCCTCAAAAACCTCCTCAAGCGCTAACAGTCCAAACGACTATCATACTTAGCTATCCCCCGTGCCATTTAGACACGCTTACAGCTGCATCTTTAGCTGCACATACAGATGCAGTTGCATATGCAAATACAGATGCAGCCGCATATGCAAATGCGGATGCTGCTGAGGCTTATGCTGAGTCTGAGGCAGGGTCTATTGATGATTATGCCATGCGCCTTTAAGCACCATAATTAGGCTTGGTACTCATGCATAAGGTACTGTAAGCGAGCATGATAAAAGCTCATGTACGTCTAATATGCCTTTGTATAGCCATTTGAGACTACAAACTAGATACAAATCAGAATTGTGTAATGCTTTGCATTAAAATGCAGCAAGTGCTATCCATTTTTCGTAATACTGTTTGCATATCCATCATGGTCTTGTAAGATTATGCAGGTTGACTAAAAGACAAAAGTCTATGACGGCCAACTAACATTATTTGATTACTAAGTTTCTAGAACAGCTAATTTAGCAATGATAAGTTTTTAGAACAGCTAATTTGGCAAGGCTATATGAAATCCTAAGTGGCATAATATAGCGCAAAAGAATTTATGTTCATGTTGATATAGCTAAGAGCTAGCCTAATGGCTCCACAACATGACTCTTACAAGAATGCATCACACATGCACCTTGTTTACCGATTCAATCCTGAAACTAAGCCTGCGTGCACAGGCTTAGACTTGGAGCTCGCAGAGTCTAACTGCGAGCTCTTTTTACTTTGGCCTAGGCTAAATCCACAAAGCTAGGCTTACTCTATTAATTGCCCTTGTGCCCGCCCAATCTTTAGCCACATTTTTCTGGAACCCCCGCCCTTTTGTGAGGCAATCAGACAACCACATCCTTTTGCTAGACGATCAGCCATCCACGCCTTATTTGATTTTGCATGTAGCTTGATTGACCAGTCATTTGTGTGCTCGTTTGCCTTTTTGCTTGCTGCTTGCATGATGGGTCGCTTGTATGCTCGTTTGTCTTTTTGCTTACTGCTTGCCTGATGGGTCGCTTGTGTGCTCGTTTGCCTTTTTGCTTGGGCCTTGATTGGCTTTTTGGCTTGGCCGATGGATTGGCTCTTTTGGCGTTGGCTAATTGGATGGAGAGCTACCTTGGCGTTATAGCTGAGTTTACGAGTCGAGAAGATGATATCGTGAGAATGGAGCTTTCTTTTGGCTGAACTATTTGGCTTGAGCCAAAGTAAAAGAGCCTCCATAACCTTTGTGGGGCTATGGAGGCTCTTATGTGCCTTGATGATAGCTTGGCTTAGCTTTGCTTCGCTTGGCTTTGTTTCGCTTGGCTTGGCTTGGCTTGGCTGCGGCGACAAGCTATCTTATTAGGATTACCTTGTTGGGGTAATTTGCTCGGGCTTGTTATTACTTGAGTAAGGACTTGCCTACAGCAACGGTGTTCTCAACGGTGAAGCCGTACTTCTCGAAGAGAACGTCAGCAGGAGCAGAAGCACCGTAGTGGTCGATACCTAAGACCTTGCCATCAAGACCAACGTACTTGTACCAAGTAGTAGTTGAGCCAGCCTCAACAGCAACACGGTTACGTACTGCGGCTGGGAGAACCTGCTCTTTGTACTCAGCGCTCTGACGATCGAATACTTCGCAGCAAGGCATGGAAACAACACGTACCTTCTTGCCCTCAGAAGCTAACTGCTCAGCAGCCTTAACAGCTAAGGCAACCTCAGAACCAGTTGCGATGTAGATTAAATCAGGGGTGCCGTCGCAATCTCTTAGGATATAGCCGCCCTTAGCGATAAGAGGAATCTGCTCTAAAGCACGATCCATCTGCTCTAAGTTCTGACGGGAGAGAATAACCTCAGATGGGCCACACTTTCTCTCAACCATGGAGCACCAAGCTACAGCAGTCTCAACCTGGTCACATGGACGCCATGTGTCTAAGTTAGGAATTAAGCGTAAAGAACCGATCTGCTCGATAGGCTCGTGGGTAGGACCGTCCTCACCAACACCGATAGAGTCGTGGGTGAATACGTATAAGGTTGGGATCTTCATCAGAGCAGACATACGAATTGCGTTACGTGCGTACTCAGAGAAGATTAAGAAGGTACCACCGTATGGACGGAAGCCGCCGTGGAGCATCATGCCATTCATGGCAGCAGCCATTAAGAACTCACGCACACCCCAGTGTACATAGTTACCCTGGATTGCACCTGGCTTAATAGAAACAGAAGCCTTGTTCACGGTTAAGTTGGATGGAGCTAAGTCAGCAGAACCACCAGCAAGCTCAGGTAATAAAGCACCGAAGAAGTCTAAAGCATTCTGGCCAGCCTTACGGGTAGCAATCTTAGCTGGGTTCTTCTGTAACTCTTCAGCCCATGCTAAAGCCTTTTGCTGAATGTCGCATGGCAGATCACCCTTCATACGACGCTCAAACTCGCTAGCAAGCTCAGGGTACTTAGCCTTGTACTGATTGAATAAGTCATTCCACTCAGCTTCAGCCTTAGCACCGGACTCAACAGCAGACCACTGAGCATAGATGTCCTCAGGGATCTCAAATGGGCCGTAGTTCCAGCCAATAGCCTCACGAGTCTTAGCAATCTCATCGTCGCCTAAAGGTGCGCCGTGGGATGCTGCAGTACCAGCCTTGTTAGGTGAACCCTTACCAATGGTGGTGTTACAGATAATTAAGGATGGACGTGACTTTTCATCCTGTGCAGCCTTAATAGCCTTACGTACAGCCTCACCATCGTGGCCGTCAACCTCTTGAACGTGCCAGTTGTAAGACTCAAAACGCTTAGCAGTATCATCACCGAACCAGTCCTTTACCTGACCGTCGATAGAAATACCGTTAGAGTCGTATAAAGCGATGAGCTTGCCTAAGCCTAAGGTACCTGCAAAGGAGCATGCCTCGTGAGAGATGCCTTCCATTAAGCAGCCGTCGCCCATAAATACGTAAGTGTAGTGGTCAACGATGTTTAAGCCATCCTTGTTGAACTCGGAGGCTAACATCTGCTCGGCCATAGCAAAGCCAACAGCATTGGCAAGACCCTGACCTAATGGGCCAGTGGTGGTCTCAACGCCAGGAACCTCACCGTACTCTGGGTGACCTGGAGTCTTAGAGCCGAACTGACGGAAGTTCTTGATGTCTTCAATGCTGAGATCATAACCAGTTAAGTGGAGTAAAGAGTAGATCAGCATGGAAGCGTGGCCGTTAGATAAGATAAAACGGTCACGGTTAGCCCAGTTAGGGTTCTTTGGGTTGTGACGCATAAAGCCGCGCCATAAGGCCTCAGCCATATCGGCCATACCTAAAGGAGCACCTGGGTGACCTGAGTTGGCCTTCTGAATGCTGTCCATGCTTAAGGCACGAATTGCATTAGCTAATTGCTGATACTGTGACATGATTTCTCCAGTGAAGTGACTGCATCAGGCCGTAGGCCGTGGCCTAACCTTTGTAAGAGATCACTACTGCCATCCTTGTGTAAGCACTAAGCGTACAAATCCAATTTGTATGCTCTGTACCCAAGACAAAACACTAGCTAAACACAAGTGTTGTCCCAAAGCTGCAGTATTGATGTCTTGCAAATGCTAAAAGCACTAAGCTTTATGCCTTTGCCGTCGGAAACTGTCTAAGATTACTAAGATAAAAGAGCGAACTTCAACACAAACAGTTCGGCATCTAATTTAGTTGTTAGGATAGGGAAAAAATCTTAAAAGTCCATAGCTAATGACAATCTTTTTAACCTACCGCTAATTTCACCACAAAAAGCCTACCTTAGCGCTGCTCATCAAGCTAAAAATAAGGCTAATAAGCCACAAAAAAGCGCGTGGCTGCATCCGAGATTCTAAAAAGCCTCTGCCAATTCTAAATTAGACCAAAGTAAGATCTGTGCTTTCCTAACAACACAACTTTGTGCACCATCCTAAATAGAGTGAGCTTGCCAAGCACCAGTTGTCGTAACCACCTCATCACGCTTTGCGTACGGTACGCTTTGCACTTGCCAAACAAAATCTCTTGCTGCGACCACGGTACGCTTTGCGACGGTACGCTTTGCGTTTGCCTAGCACATGTTCTTGCCGCTACCACAGTACGCTTTGCGTATGGTAGGCTTTGCATTTGATAGGCGCAAGGCTCTTTGAAGATCGAAAGGAGCTTAGGATCCTCATTGTGGTTCGGTGACGCAAAATACGGTTATGGTTGGCTTAGATGCTTTTTTGGTGTGCCTAAAAGCAAAAAGCGCAGGAGTTTTTAGGCCCCTACGCTTTTTTGTAAAACTTTAAAAAGTTTTAGCTTTTATTCTACGAACTCTTTGCCGTTAATAGTAAGGCCATTCTCGTCGAGAATTACCTTAGCAGATGAAACGCCAGTCTTTGGATGGACGCTAAATGCAGCGAGGTTTTCCTTGTTAATGGAGCTACCCTCAATGGTGTTCACATCTAAATCTGCAGTTACGTTAGCATCTACAAATGGAACAGTGAAGATACCCATTGGGCTATCCTTTGGCAGAGTTACATTGCCATCGATGCCTAAGGTAACCTCACGCATCTCAGGATCCTTGTATGGGTCGAAACGTACTAAAGCAGGAACCTTAACAGTTGAGCCCTTGCTTACGCGCAGGTCTAAACCGTTCTGGCCAATAGTAGCTAAGATGTCACCAACGCTCATGTTGTTGAACATGTTGATGGTAAGACCAGAAAGCTTACCGTTTAAGTTCAGATCGCTAAAGTCAGAAGCCTTTGCAATCTTAAGCTCGTAGGCAAGATCAAAAGCACCAGTAGTAGCAACGTGACCGCTTTGTAACTTAACAACGGTGTTGTCTAAGAGCTCAAGCTGATTGCCAACTGGGTAGAAGATCTTGTCGCACTGAACTTCGTTACGGCCGAAGTTTAAGAGGTTAGCAAGACCACGGTTAGATGAGTAGTACTTAACACCAGATAAGCCAAGACCAAGATCATCGCTTACAAAGCTATCTACTACTAAAGAGGTAGAGATATTCTCGTTAGCATCCATCTTGATGGATAACTTAGCAGTACCAACAGGTAAGAAACGTGTGTCAGCCTTAACCTGCTCTAAAGACTCTTCGCCCATAATGGAAACAGTCTTTTCAGCTACGTTGTTAGCATCCTTAATAGCCTGCTTCTTGAACTCTTCAAAAGCTACTAAGTTCTCTTCCTTGCTCTTGTGAGCATCATAAACGTATGCTGCCTCAGCTGGAGCATTAGACTTAACCTTCTTGGAGGTGTCCTTTACGAACTTGCCACCCTTAAGTAAGGTCTGGTAGTCGTCAAAGGCCTTAGCATATGCATAGTTTGACAGACCGTAAGTGTCGTTTAAGTATGAAACAGAACCATCAAAGCTCAGCTTGCCAGTAAATAAGCTTAAGTGAGCACGTGCCTTGATATCGGTAAGAGTATCAAGCTCTAAAGACTTGATGGCATTAACGCGGCTAATAGTAGCGTGGATTGGGTCGAAGACGATGTCATATGAACCGTAGTTTAATGACACATCTAAAGGCAGATTGAATGAGTCCTCGTTGAGAGTAACCACTAAGTTGAGCTTACGCTCAAAGAGGCTACCATCACGCTCGTACAGAGCAACAGATAAGCCTTGATCCTTAAGCTCAGGATTGCCGTTTAAAAGATAAAGCTCGATACCCTGACGTGCCTTTTCTACAGTGTCGCTATAGCTGCATAAGCTCATTAACCAACCGCTGGATAGAACCAGAACACCTGCTGCGGCTGCACCAACTGCTGCCGCTTTCTTAACGTCAAATGCCATTATGTTCCCCTGACATTAAACAACAGTACCTAATGTACTTTCCTATTAGCCTAATAGATCTAAAACTGAAAGCAGCTACCCTCATCACCCCATCTTAGTTAGCAAGGTGTAACCGCAGATGCTCTTACTTGTATATCTACAAGTGCTTGCGCTTATGTACGGGCTTTAAAGACATCTGCTTTCAGTTTTTGATCCGATAGTTTTGTAAGTTATAGCTGTATACACTTTTCTAAAGACAAACTTTAGCTTGTTAAAAATGTATGCACCTCTATATAGGACAAAACTCGAATAATTTTAGCCTAAAAGATGAAAAAAGCCGATCTTGAGATCGGCCTTTTTTGAGCTGTGCATAGTTTTCTAATCACTTAGTGCTAATTAAGGCCACTAAGTGCTAGTTAGAATGTCCAAGCTGATGCCCTTACCATGCTTAAAACTAAACTTTTTTAGACTGCCTACCATTTTGTGTAAAAGCAGTGTACAGCAAGGTAGTTTTGTAAAGGTATGAGGCTTAACACTCATATAGGCTGTGCTTATGAGAACAACCTACTTGTGTGCTTTTGTCTTGGGAATATATTCTATTAACCGAAAACCTTGCGATAGTCTTCTTGGAACTTCTCAATACCCTGATCGGTAAGAGGGTGGTGAGTCATCTGCTCAATTACCTTGTATGGAACAGTAGCAATGTCAGCACCGGCTAAAGCACAGTCCATAACGTGGATTGGGTTACGAACAGAAGCTGCGATGATCTGAGAGTTGATGGAGGCAATCTCAAAGATTTCAGAAATCTGACGAATGAGATCGATACCAGGAACTGAGATATCGTCAAGACGACCTAAGAAAGGAGATACGTAAGTAGCACCGGCACGAGCTGCTAAAAGAGCTTGGTTAGCGGTGAAAATTAAGGTAACGTTAGTCTTGATACCCTCGGCAGTACACATCTTAGTTGCCTTTAAGCCCTCAACAGTCATTGGGAGCTTAACTACCATGTTTGGATGGATAGCAGCAATCTGACGAGCCTCTTGCATCATGGTAGGAGCATCAAGAGTAGTTGGCTTGACCTCACCACTGATAGGACCATTTACGATTGAGGCGATCTCAGCAATTACTTCCTCAAACTTACGGCCTTCCTTGGCAATCAGGGTTGGATTAGTGGTAACACCGCAGATAACGCCCATGTCATTAGCTTTACGGATATCTTCAACATTTGCGGTATCAATGAAAAAACGCATGATAGCTGCTCCAAAAAAATCCTTCCAAGCTACCTAAGCTTTGAGCATCATCAAGTCTTAAAGCCTGCACCGCCTTAGCAAGTGCCACGCTAAGTAAAACCTTACCCTGTACAAGAGTAATTAAGATTAGTGCTTAAAGATGCAAAAGCCTCCTAAACATTAGGCAGCTTTTAAATTCTATTCGACCGATGGCATAAGAGCTTACAAAGCCCATAATCTTAAAGCACAAGCCACTAAACTTAGCTTAAAAGCATTAAAACCCAAGCCATAAGAGCATTCAAACCCTATCCTTAAGAGCATTCAGACTAAGCCATTAAAGGGCCATTTGAACTTTATAAACTAGCTTTGCTTGTGCATTTCAGTCTTTGCGAGCGATTGTACACCTTATGCTATTAGAGTCATGATAAAGGCAAACTAAGCTTTGGTTAAAGTTTAGTGATAGTGATCAACTTTTAGCACCCAAAAATGTGCACGCACACACCATCATGGAGCAACACTACCCAACCTCATAAACTCGATTAAATAACGCTTAGATAGCAAAAGATACCCTCAGACCACCCTACTTTTAATGTGTACGTACACACTAAGCTTTCTTAAGAAAAATAATCACTCAACGTTGCACCAAAAGGCTTTAAAGCCAAAACAGCCATCACCGCGTCCGAGCTCAAACCAAATCAACAGCACAAGCAAAAGCAATGGCAATGGCAATGGCAAAAGCAATGGCTACGCCCCGCCGTCAAAATTATTCCATGACAAACCGAGCAATAACAATAACTAATGAAAGCAAGCGCCTACCTGCTCGATATTAGATAACGCTATGGTTTATTTAACATAAGATGTTGATTGTATCGTTACAATCACTTTATAGGAAAATCAAGTATTTAAGCTTTTGTGGGCAATAAATAGCTATGTGCCTTTAACTATTAGAGGCTAAGTAGCTACAGAGACGGTCGTTAGCTCATCAAAAGTCAAAAACAGTGATTGCCTTTGGATTTGCAATGGCTTAGTTAGAAAGGGGGCAGTTAGAACTGCAAGCTTGGAGGGGCTAATGCAGGAGGACCGGGTCCCCCTGCTAGAAAATGCGCCTGTAATCTTACGCAACGTTATATATGCATGTGAATAAGGCGCAAATTGATAAGAGGTTTGATTATTTGTTCTTATCAGTAGCGTCGAGATCTGGCATTAAGCTAGAGCAGTAGAACAAGTACAGAGCCTGGGTACCCTTTTCGCCGTGGCCGATGTTATTAAGTACGGTGTAAGCCTTCTTAGCTAGCTCTAAACATGGCAGGTTAATACCGTGAGAGTCGCAAACCTTAAGAGCAATCTCGATGTCCTTTAAGAAGTGAGCAATCTTAAAGCCTGGGTTGTAGTCACCGCTTAAGATACGAGGGCCGTAGCTGCGCAGTGAGAATGAGCCAGCTGCACCAGCGCTTAAAGTGTCGATAACTTTTTCAACATCCAGTCCCATCTGAGAGGCAAAAGCGATAGCCTCACTTGCAGAGAACATGGTCGCAGCAACTGCAATCTGGTTACAGGCCTTAGCTAATTGGCCCTTACCTGCATTACCGAAATACTCAACACGCTCACCAAAGACCTTTAAGAAGTCTTTTAACGCCTCATAGGATTCTTGCTCGCCACCAAAGAGCATAGCTAAAGTAGCATTGCGAGCACCAATATCACCGCCAGTTACTGGGCAATCCACCATATTAAAGCCCAGAGCCTTACCTCTTTGGAATAACTCAGAGGCAAGCTCTGGTGATGAGGTAGTCATATCGATGCCATAGGCACCTTTCTTCATACCCTTGAAAGCACCAGTGCTACGATTAGTCCAGACATCACGTACGTCATCTGGATATCCAACGATGGAGATAACTACATCACAGCCCTCGGCACACTCACGAGGAGTGTCACACCACTTAGCGCCTTGCTCAATCACACCATTTGCACGCTCTTTGGTACGAGTGAAAACATTCACCTCATAACCAGCTTTGAGCAGGTGACCAACCATTGGAGCGCCCATTACGCCGGTACCGATAAAACCAACCTTCTTAATATCCATAAGAATCTACGAGACCTACAACTACGACACAACAAAAACGAGCCTTTGAGCACCAAGAACTCAATACTCTATACAAAGCAAGCACGTGCAGCACTAAAAGGAAAACTAACAGCTCCCCAACTATTGTAGTGTGGCAGTTATAAAAGCTACCTTAAGCCATGCACATAAAACAGCATAAAGGATACTTTAAAGCGAATGTTTGCCTTGTTACAGGCGCTAATTTTAATGCAATAATCCCTACTGTCTAGCATCAACGTAACATTATGCGTGATACTGCCCAAATATAGGCCAGTAAAGGTTGTGTATCTAGTCTTATGTGTAAAGCAAAGGGTTGTAATACTATCTAAATTTCACCTAACAAGAGCTACTCGTGCATAGCCTTTTAAGCAATCCTTAGGATAAAAGAGTGTAGTTTTTTGAGCTTTGTCAGGCCTAGCGACAATATATTTCCCAAAAGCCAGCCACGATACTTCATACACTCTGTCTAACAGAAGCAATTAACTGCAAAGAAACATCAAGCCCCATGCGCCTGAGTCTTTTATTAACTTATTAAGTTTTACCTGTTGAGTTTTGACAGCAGTTGCCAATTTGTATCACATAGTTAAGTTATTAACATTTTCTTGTGTTTGTTCAGTTATACGGGTGTATAATCCGCTCCATTGTGCGTTATACAAAGCAATACAGGAACTAGATAAATGGCTTAAACAAGCCATTTTAATTAATAGTTACGGTAATTTTGGCCACCTGTGGCTTGTCTATTGCATATATAAAGCTAATTCAGGACATTAAGTTGCACATTTTAGGTAGCAACCTACGCTCTACCTTGCTTGCTGATGAAAGTCAAAGTAGTGCAACAGCCTAACCTGAATTTAGTATTCACATCTTTCCGTCGAGCTTACAAAAGCCGTCTGAAGTTTTGTTTTACATTGAATAGTAGTTGCAATCGATTTACGAATCCTTGCCACTAGCTTATTCACCCTCTAGATCTTATCTGTTGATACAGATGACGTTCTTTGAGAAGACTGTGTTCCATTAGTCTTATCCGCTTGGTCTTATCCACCACATTGCTTAGCTCCTTGTAGTATGTTCAATGCTCAGGGCTATAGCTTAGGGTCTTAAACCAATTACTAATGGGCTTAAAAGGTTAAGTATTCAACCTTAAGTATGTGCTTGCACCTTGTTCTTGGCCTGCCTCGAGAACAAGACACAGCAATCCTTAAACAATGGCTGCCAAGAAGCTACAGCATCTAGATGGATTTCGTAAAACAAAGCCATTTTTAACTACATGACATTGTGTGGAGGGTCTACATGTCACGCCTATTTACTTCCGAGTCCGTATCTGAAGGACATCCTGATAAAGTTGCCGATCAGGTATCCGACGCTATTCTTGATGCTATCTTAGCCCAAGACAGCAAGGCTCGTGTTGCTTGCGAAACCTTAGTTAAGACCGGTATGGTCGTTATCGCAGGTGAAGTTACTACTAAAGCCAACGTTGATTTAGAAGCAGTTGTTCGTAAGACTGTTTGCGATATCGGTTATAACTCTACCGAAGTCGGCTTTGACGGAAACTATTGCGCATTCTTAAATGCTTTAGGCAAGCAGTCTCCTGATATCAATCAGGGTGTAGACCGCCAGAATCCAGAAGATCAAGGTGCTGGTGACCAGGGCTTAATGTTCGGCTATGCTTGCGACGAGACTGCCGTTTGCATGCCTGCAGCTATTACCTATGCTCACCTGCTCGTTAAGCGTCAGTCTGAAGTTCGTCGTATGGGCGTGCTGCCTTGGTTACGTCCTGATGCAAAGAGCCAGGTTACCTTTGCTTACAATTCAGATGGCACCATCTCTCACGTTGACACCGTAGTGCTCTCAACTCAGCACTCTCCAGATGTTTCTTTAACTTCTGTTGTTGAAGGTGTTCAAGAAGAGATCATCAAGAAGGTTATCCCAGTTAAGTACTTAACCAATGATACTAAGTACTTCATCAACCCAACTGGCCGTTTCGTAATCGGTGGTCCAGTAGGCGACTGCGGTTTAACTGGCCGTAAGATCATCGTAGATACCTACGGTGGTGCTGCTCGTCACGGTGGTGGTGCTTTCTCTGGTAAGGATCCATCTAAGGTTGACCGTTCAGCTGCATACGCTGCTCGTTATGTTGCTAAGAACATCGTTGCTGCTAAGCTTGCTAAGCAGTGTGAGATCCAGGTTTCCTACGCCATTGGTGTTGCTAAGCCTGTTTCTATCTCTGTTAACACCTTCGGTACCGGCAAGTACGACGATGACCGCATCGCAGACGTAATCAATGAGGTATTTGACTTACGTCCATACGGTCTCATCAAGATGTTAGACCTCGAGCGTCCTATCTACAGTGCGACTGCTGCTTATGGTCACTTTGGCCGTGATGCTTTCCCATGGGAGCAGACCAACAAGGTTGAAGACCTCATCGCTGCTTTAAGCTAATTCATAGCTACAAGCTATCAAATGCTCACAGCTAAAAACCAAATGCTAAAAGCATAAAGCTTTAAGTTTAAGCAGCCACCATAGGCTGCTCACAAAAGGCAGAGTCCCCAAAGGCTCTGCCTTTTGTATATGCGCACCACACCAGCGCCCGCCCACAAGGCGGCCGCCCACCATTTTTGCCATCGTACATGGCCATGCCTATGTTCATGCCCATCCCCATGCCAATGCGCATACCAATGTACCCATCCCCATAGCCATAGCCATGGCTATGGCCACATGCCCTCATGCCTAAGACCTTTGGGCCACATAATCGTCATAAGCGTAAGAGTACAGCTGCATTATTAAGCGTCGTTGTGCCCATTTTGGGGCTTAACTCATGTCGCATGCACAAGCTATGGCAGAATATAGCCTGCCCAAAGAGCGTATTTTTGAGCAAAAACAGCTACATACACATACGTAGAGCTGCCGCACGATCTTGTTGCTGCAGTGAAGCCTATACAGCATCTGCCATACGATTTTGCTTTTGAGAACAAACATGAGTCAGAACACTAAACTGCTGGTCATTATTGCCTTGTTCTGGTTTGCCCAGTACATCTATGTGCCTAACACCGCACCTTACCTCCTTGCACAAAAGGTCACAGCAGACTTTGTAGGCATCATCGTAGGCGTGTATGGCGGCGTACAAATGAGTTTGCGCTTCCCAATGGGTATCCTTGCTGATTGGCTAGGCAAGCATAAGCTCATTATTATCGTAGGCTGTGCTTTTTCTGGCGGCGCATCGGTAGTTCGTATTCTTGAAAGCACTGGCAACGGCTTCTTAATTGCCAATATCATGTCAGGTGTGGCCTCATCCTTGTGGGTGAGCTTCATGCTGCTTAGCACTAAATACATTACTCCCGATAGGATGCAAACTCAGATTGGCTACCTCTTTGCGGCTAATAACTTTGGCATTATGCTAGCCTTCATTACCTCAGCAGTATGCTTTGAGGGCTTTGGTATGGACTTTCTGTGTTTATGCTCCGCACTCTCTGGTGCTTTAGCTATGCTCTTGGCTATGAGCTTAAAAGAAGACGATCCGGCATATGCTCACCTGCATGAACCACCTGAGAGTAAACATCGCCCGCTCATTGCTGATCTTGTAAAAGTAGCGAAGCGCAAACGTATTTGGTTCTTCGCCTTCTTAGCCTCTATTCAGCAAGGCGTAACCATGACTACCATCATGTCATTTTCTAATGAAGCAGCATTGCGTATTGGCGGTAGCTCATATGAAATGGGCTTGATGACCATTGTCTTTATCTTGTTCAATGTTATTTCTAGCTACTACTCTGGCAAGCCGCCATTTACTCGCATCTCACAAGGATTTTTAGTTAGCTCTGCCCTGTTCTTGCTTGCTGCTTACTGTTTCTTATCAGTAATGGTTACTCACATCTACCTGCTCATCATTATTCAGGTATTCCTAGGCTGGAGCTTTGGCTTTGTCTTTACCATTGCCACTAGTGAGGCCATCGTTGGTGTTGAACACTATCGTCGTTCTTCTGCTATTGGCCTCTTCCAGGCTCTCTTTGCCATCGGTATGACTACAGTTCCAATCATAGCTGGCCGTATCATTGAGCTTGATGATGGCGATCTTAAAGCTGCTTTCTTCTTCCAAGGCTGGCTCTGTATTATTGCCTTTGTTGCAACTGTTTATTTCTACTATATGAAACGTCGCAATCACCTCAAAGAAGGCACAGCCTAAAGATAAGACGCCTCCCTCAAGGCAATTTCCAAACTTTCAAAGCTTTCACAGCTTTCACAGCAAAATCTAATAAGCGGCCGCTGCCTCACCAAATGCAGCGCAGCTCAGATGCAGCCTGGCATTCATACATATTTGAAAGCTATATCGATGAAACTTTGATTTAAGGTATAGTACTTGCAAGGTCATTGTATTAAGACAATTATTTATACAAACAGTCGCTTATTTATCGGAAATTTGACAAATTTGGTGGCGCTCTTATGCATCGTTACCATCAAGTTTCTATAACTAGCGACCTAAATTTTGTCTACAGAATTTTAAAGGTCTGCCAAGCTACTAACTTGAAAAAGCTTAAGAGAATCTAAAGCACATATCTAAGCAAACTTTTAGCATTTGAAAGTAAGCTAAGACCTATTTACACCGTAAAAGAAGCAACGATGCAGCAAGCATAGAACCTACACATTTAGCTATGCCTTTCATGCATTGTTCTAAACAAGCTTGCGCCATAAACATCAAGCCCAAGCTCATAACCACTTGCCAAAGATTATTCAAATGAAGCAAAACAACTTAGCACTGACTTTTCAGCTCGAGCAATACCGAGCCATCTTCAAGAGTCCTTACATAAGAGGTTTAGCATCTGCCATTGCTCTTACGGCAGGTGGTGTCTCCTCATACGCCCATGCAGCCGATGGAGATCTCGACAGCACTCAGAAGTGGCTTGATTCTCTCAAAGCAGGTAACGGCACAATTACCATTACAGGCAATGACACTGATAAAGGTACTGACGGCAAATACTCCAAAGTCACAATCAGTGGTGATTCAGGAGATGGCGTAACTCTCGAGCTTAAAGCCGAGCAGAAAATACTGATCGAGAATACCAAGCACCCATATAAAGAAAACTACTTTGAAGCAGCTGCTAGTCAAAAGCTT
The DNA here is from genome assembly GCF_000482845.1 of Anaerobiospirillum succiniciproducens DSM 6400. Taxonomy (GTDB): domain Bacteria; phylum Pseudomonadota; class Gammaproteobacteria; order Enterobacterales; family Succinivibrionaceae; genus Anaerobiospirillum; species Anaerobiospirillum succiniciproducens. The sequence continues at coordinate 17,704 of NZ_AXWV01000033.1, read as the reverse complement.
AATATCAGAGGCGAAGGCACAATTGATGTTGCTGCAGAGGGCGGCGATAAGAACCCTGGCCTGTTTATGGTCGCAAAGGGTGGTGGCAAGCTTGATGTTAATGTAGGCAACATCAATGTGCAGTCCAATATGCACATTGCTACAAACGATGCTGCCTCCACTGCTACAGTAGCCGCCCAAAACATCGTTATCGGCAATAACAAATTCTCTGGATCAACTGATAAGCCAGAAGAGTCAGGACGAGCCACAATCCATGTTGGCGGTACCGTTGATGCTCCTCAAAACTTTAGTGGTGATGGCACTTCAATTCTTGGTAATGAGTCTACTAACATCACAGTTAATCGTGATGGCAAGATCCGTCTAAACACAGGCAAAAACAATACTGTTAAGGCCGCTAACGTAACTGTAGACGGTGGCGTGCTAAGCTTTGCTGAGGGCGTTGCGGGCGGTAAAGGTACTGCAACATATCAGGTAGCAAATACCGATGTTAACAACGGAAATGTCTCTGTAAAGGCAGGCTCAAACGTTACTATCAAGGGCGGCTCATTTAACCTCAACGGTAAGTCTTATGTGGATCTTAGCGACACGCTTACCGTCCAAAGCGCAAATTTCAAAGTTGGCGATGAGGCTGTACTTGCAGGCAATGAGTCTGCATCAGGTGGCAAAGCCAAGGTAGTTTTAAGCGGCTCAGCTGCTGGTGAAGCTACTTTAGAGCTTACTAAGGCTAAGTTAAAGTCTTTCTTAAAAGCACAGAATGCCGATGGTTCCCAGCTGCAGTATGTAGATGAGAATGCACAATTTAAGGATCCAAATAAGAAGCTCAAGAACGCAACTGCTGGCTCTGTAGTTTTAAACTCTGGTGGTGGCATTAACTTTACCGACAGCCACGTTGAGCTTGCTGATTCTGACTTAAAGTTCAGCGAAAAGGGTGATGTCGGAGCTATTACCCTTAAGGAGAATGGCTTTGTACGTGGTCAGCACGTTAGCATCTCTAAGAAGATTGAAAACGCCGCTAAACTCAATGTACAAGCAAAGAATCTGACCTTAGGCTCCAAGAACTTTGACTCATCTTCTACTGCTTTAGGCGTTAAGAGCCTGTTTGCTCAGAATGTAGAGTTTGTTGCTGCAGATGATGGTAACTACACCCTGCAAGATGATCTGGTTTTACAGTCAGATAAGAGCGAGACCATTAAGGGCGGCTTAAAGATTTCATCTGGTAGTCTCACCATCAAAGGTGGTGATTACCACATGGAGCAAGGCAAAGACCTTATCATTGCCAATGTTAAGCCATCAACAGACAATGGCCCAGGTTCTGGTTCTGGCTCAGGTTCAACTGGCTCAGGCAGCGGCACTCCAAGCGGAACAGCCTCAACTGCTGTTGCATATGCTAAGGCCTTATCTGGCGAAGCAGGCACTGGTGCAGTATCTGGTGAAGAAAGACTGTATGCCTTAATGAGCATCAATGGCAAGGCCGCAGGAGAAGCTGCAGGTATTGCTGACTCTGGCACCACATCAACCCCAGCAAAGGTTGCTCTTACTATCCAAGATGCCTCCCTTACCGTTAATGGCGGTAAGCTAGAGACCACTGGTGAAAACGGCATTAAGCTGGTTGACGGTACCTTAGATGCTCGTGGTGCAAGCTCTTATAAGATCGCCTCTGCATCTATCGAGCTTGAGAACACCTCTTCATTGCACTTAGACGGCTCTAAGATCCTTGATCTTAAAGAGGGTAAGACTGTTGAGTTTAAGAAAGATGTATTTGCTGAGGACGCCATTAAGACTGGTGCTAACGGCAATACCTCAACCGTAAACTTAGCCAATGTTGGCTCCATGACAATGGACCAATTTAAGGATCTCAAGCAAAAGACTACCTTTGAAGGCTTCTTTGACGGCTTTGCTATTACTAATAGCGATGCAAAGCCAGAGATGAACTTAGGCGACCTTGAGCAAGGCACTCCAGATGGCGTTTACCAAAACACCCAAGTTAAGGTAGAGACCAACATCGACAAGAGTGTTTCTGTTGGTAATGTTGTTGTAACAGCCTCACCTTTAGACATTGCTGCAGGCGGCTCTTCAAGCCCTGATACTAGCGGCAACAGCTCCACCTTAGTTAAGCTCACTAATGCAGGTGCTAACGGCAATGGCAAGAACAACTTCGTGCAAACTGCTGATGGCACTATCACTGGCGTAAACTTTAAGGGCGCTGGTACTGCACTGCAGTTACAAGGTACCGGTAACATTGGCGCGATTAAAGCTGAGAAAGAAAACGAAGGTCAGCTCCTGATTGGCAACAATGAGGGTAGCGCTCCTGGCAAGGTTACCGTCAAGGGAGATATCGGTGCTAAAGATGCTGGCATTGGTACAGTTAAGGTTCAGGCAAACTCTGACTTAGTTGTTGAGGGTAGCTCTGTAACCACTCAAAACTTACAGCTTGCTCAAGGTTCTAGCTTAACTGCCAAGGAAAGCTTAATTACTATTACTGCCGGTAAGACTGGCTCAGCTTCTTCTGCAATTAATGGCGACATTGACGCTAAAGAGCTGAAGTTTGATGGCTCAGGCAGCCACGTCATTGCAGGTAATGCAAGCGTTCAGGTTGAGAACTTTACTGGTAGCTCTGGTGCCACTATTCAGGTGGGCGAGGACAAGGTTGGCGGCTTAGGTGCTGATGTTCTGGCTAAGAACATGAACCTCAACGGCGCAACTTTATTTGTTGATCCTGATTTTAACGTTCAGGCCTCCTACCACGTAGTAGAAAATCTTGCAGGCGCTAACGATGCCCATTCAGCTGGTACCTTAAGCGGTACTGCAGTTGTAGGCAAGAACGCTGTCTTAGCAGTTGGCTTTGAGAGCAAAGATGATGTTCTTTCCATCATTAAGGATCGTTTAGGCGCTCATGGCGGCTTTAATAGCGGCTCTGAGATCCAAAACGCTTTAGTGGTTAACAAGGGCATCAAGCTTAATGGTCAAGACAAGATTGTCGTTGATCCTAAGGCTACTGGCCCAGATGCAGCTACTCAGGCAACTGCAGCCGTAACCTTTGGCGAAAACACCGCCATGGTGATTACCGACAATGTCTACACTGTAGGCCCTGATGGTAAGAAGACTGGCGCTGCCATTGATGTTTCTGGTGCAGACAATAAGACCGTTGTTGCTGATGCGAAGACTACTGTTCTGCTCTCAGGTAAGTTCAACGGCAACGATACCAACGTAAAGATCTTTGCAGGCGCTACTAATGCCCCTGCAATAACGGCAACTTCTACTAACGGTCTGTTAAGCGGCACTATTAGCCCTGATGGTACTATCGCTAAGCTTAATGTAAATACCAAGCTGTTAGACGAGAAGTTTGCCAAGGTATCCAAGCCAGTTCGTGAGATGCTCTCTGAGACTATTAGTGGTGGCAACAATGTCTTTGACGGCACTAATGGCGCAGGTGGCGAATACATAGCTAAGATCACCACAGACTCTAATACCGGTCTTGAGGCAGATAAGGCTGCTCATGCTGCTATCTATGCAGGATCTGCTCAGGCTTCCATGGCTGCAGTTGATGCTTTAAACGATGCAATGCAAGAGCGTGCTCAAAGCTTTGCACACGTTAAGAAGTCCAGCTCTCAGATTTTCAATCAGAATGACAATCTGTTAAATAGCACTGTCTCTAAGCCAACAGAGGCTGTAACAGGCTTCTGGGCAAGCCCTAATCTCCGTCGTACCAAGGCCGATGGCTTTAACTCAAGCGGCGCTACTTATGGTGCTGATGTAGACTTATATGGCATGAGTGCTGGTGCTGATTTAGCACTGGGCAACTTAACTGTTGGTGCAGCAGCAAGCATTGGTCGTGGTGATGCTGAGGGTACTGGCAATGGCGGCGGTCTGAAGGATGATTTTGATTACTATGGCATTGGTGCTTATGCATCCATGGCAGTAGGCAACTTCTCCTTAATCGGTGATGCCTCATTTAACTATATCAAGCACGATATCAGCGGCTACTCAGGCTTTGCAGAATACGGTAACTTAGGTACTAAGGCTGATTCTAAGGCCTTTAGTGCTGGTGCTAATGCAATGTATACCTTTAACACTCCATTCTTTGCATTAACCCCACACTTTGGCACTAGATTCACTCGTCTTGAGACTGACTCTTACAACTTAGGCTCTGCTAAGGGTGAGATCGCCAATACCTCCATCGATACTGTAAACATTATCTCTGTACCAATGGGTCTTACTTTCAGCCAAGACTTCTACAACAATGGCTGGATCGTATCTCCTAGCTTAGATCTGAGCGTAACTCTCAACGAGGGTGATACTGAACTTGCTTCACGCACTCACTTTAACGGCATGAAGAAAGATCTGAACCTCAACTCTGAGATTATGGATGACGTAACCTACGGTGTGAAGTTTGGCCTGAACTCCTCAAATGGCAACTTCAACAGCAAGGTCAGCGTCAACTACAACGGCTCTGACAATACCGACAGCTTCAGCATTAACGCTGGTGCAAGCTACAACTTCTAAGGCCTAATCCCTTAGTAAAGCTTGTCCTTGTACAGAAAGCTTTAAATGCCCAAAAGCGCTGCTCTAAACTACTTAGAGTGGCGCTTTTTCGCTTTTTAGCAGTGCCGCTGCAGTTTCAAAGGTCGAGGCAAATGGGGAAATGGGGTGGCTCTGGCCATGGCCGTCTATGGATAGCATTAGCGCCCGCACAAGGAGGACGACGTTTTGCTTTTAATGACCGTTAGACCGTCTTACCCTTAGATAAAAGCAATAGCAGTGATACTTAGGCTTAGTGATGAGCACTGACAGATGAATGAATGAATGAATGAATGAGTATGGCAGCTTGGCTGGCGCTATTTAATTTTGGAAGCGTGAAGCTTAAGTAAGCTTGCAAGCTCGGCATCATCTTTTGGTAGTGGGCCTACATCATTGAGATCTTTGTTGTTCTTAATGTCGTTGCATAAAACGGCATATGGATAGACCTCGTGCAAGGCCTCATTGGTTAAAGGCAGACCATCCGTGAGTACCATCATGATGTCCTCAACACCACGGCCTTTAAGCGCCTCAAGAATAGACTGAGAGCTGGAGTTTGGACTTGGAGGTGAGAAGAAGATCTCTAAAACTTCGCGATTACCCTTGAGATCTACACCCTGTACTAGCATGAGTGAGTGCTTAGACCATTCACCTTGAGCAATTTGATTTTCAGGCTCAAAGCTAATACGTGAAATCAGCACAAAAGAATACAGTGGTAGTAAACGACGGGCCTGAGCAAAGCGCACGTCGGCAATCACACGATCTTTAATGATGTCGATACACTCAGCATTAAGCTCACGAAAGTACATCTTATGAAGCAAGATCGCGATTTGATCTTCATCTAAAGCATGGGCATAGATCGCCATGAGCTTGGCATCATTGCTTGTTACGGCACGCGAGTGTTTTCTTATAGCAATGGGACTAAAGCTACCCTCTCGATCTCGTGGTACTAAGATATCGAGCTGTCCAAAGGACGATCTTACATTTTTGCGAACATAGCCATTGCGGCGGTTTTCAGAATAGACCTTAGCATTACCAGATTTTTCATAGCCAAGGTGAACTAAGAACTCGGCATTGAGTAATAAGCCGTAGAACGTAGCTAGCGCCTGAGCAATACCCTGTCTTAAGTACTCATTGGGATTAGACTTGTAGTCAACTAGGCTTACTAGTGCCAAATCTCTCGCCTCTAATGAGCGAATATAATCTTCCTCATGTAGCTCGATGATGTCGCCGCTAGTCGTTTTGATATAGCCTAATTGCCGCCCTGACATGAGTATGACCCTACTTTTATAAGCCACTAAAACTAACAGCCGTTACCTTGAGCCTTATCTAGAGCTATGAGACTAGCTGAACAACTCAACTTAACGGCTGTTGTCTGACACTAAAGAGTGTAACACCTTAATGTTAAGCTCTTTAGTGACTAGCAATAATTGCCACGGATTAGCCTATTTATCGCATTTACATGAGCATCTACTTAAGATGCGTAGATACCCATGCCTATCGTTTGTACGATTTGATACTTAGCTTTGCTTTGCGCTGCGTTGCGTTGCTTTGCGCTGCGTTGCTTTGCTTTGCTTTGCTAAAGCATCCATGGCAAGGCTGTAGTCTTATTTACCACGAATGATGATTTCTTGGCGCAGTACAGAGATGTCATCCTCTTCGAGGTTATCACGCTCAGCGCGGTGAATGATCTCTTCTGGGGTGTACTGATCTTCTGGGTAAACTACAACTAATGCGTGATCACCTACCTGCAGGAAGTTGGTCTGACCGTACTCAGTGTAACGAGTTGCACCAACAGAAACTAAAATACGAGTTGGACGGCCAGCCTCGTTTAAGTACATGTTGATGTTCTCAGCAGGACCTTCATCCTTTTGGTTGTTTAAGCGGTCAATAAGCCATGCAACTAACTTCTCGTAGAAGTATGAGTAGTCACGTACAGGGCTGTCCTCACCATATGGATAGATCTTGCCATCACGCTCTAAGAAAGAAGCAATACGGTAGCGATCTAAGATGCCGCCCTTGGTTAAAGAGTCTACCTTGATGTAGTTAGAGGCAAAGCCCTTAGATGCATGACCCCAGTTCTTTTTCTCGGAGATCTTCTTTGCACCCTGCTTACGAATAGAGCAGTCATTGGCAGCGCCGAAAACTAATGGATGGAGTGCACTAACCTTATCTGCAGTCCACTCTACATCGAACACAATGGCGCACTCAGGCTCAATCTGCAGCTTTTGCTCACCTTCTGGGAAAATGATGGAGTAATCATCAAATGGGAAAGTGCCTAAAAACTCAGGGGTGTTTGGGCCAATCTTTGGTAAATAGGTTGGGAAAACAGCCTTTGGCGCATCAGCCTCTGCGGTCTTTACCTGGGTAAAGTCCTTATCCTCACCTGCCTGCTCAAGGTGACCAGTAAAGTTACCGGCGACACCAAATGATGCAAGTTCCTTAAGCTCAATAAACATGGTAAAACTCCATAAGCTGTTTAGTAATCCTCACGACCATCGCCACACACTAGCTCACCAATTGTGAGCCTGCGAAAAGTCGATTCAATCTATAAATGTTAGCACAACACAGCAAGTGAGTTATTACCTCTAAGTAATGCAGCGATCATGTTTTTGCAATCTCGCGCCCAAAACTTTCCACCAAAGACGCAAATCCCACGTCATGCACCATGACCACCTCAAATCCACGCGCCATCATTTTTGGCAATCTATAAAGCACTGTCCTGCATCTTGTGACCATCTATAAATGCCAATTGCCTATTTTGGACAATCTATAAAGCACTACCTTGCATCTTGTGACTATCTATAAATGCCAATTGCCTATTTGGGGACAATCTATAAAGCACTACCCTGCATCTTGTGACCATCTATAAGCACGGTGCTGTGCATTTTGACGATCTTTGGTGATCTTTGATGGTGCTCGAGTGGTAGATGTATTGGGCAGTCGTATAGATTTTTTGCACTAGATGAACTTTACTTGCCTTTTGCCCATACAATACAAGGCTGTCTTGGGACTACTTTCTATGCTTTAATCTAAGTATGAGTTTTCCTTAGACTTATAGCGGAAATGTTTGTCGTTTTTCATGATTGGGAGTGAGTTTATGTCATTTACCGTTCGCTTAGCTAAAGGCTGTGCTGTTGTCGGCGCTGCTTTGGGCATCATGAGCATGTCACAGCAAGCTCAGGCTATGGAGAGCTTTACTGCAGCTAAAAAAGTACTGCCTGGTATCTATCAGACTTTAGATAAGGAGTTTGGTAACACCTCTACTATCTACTGTGGCTGTGACCTCAACTACACTGGTGGCGGTAAGCGAGTTAAGTGGCAGCTTGATTTAGACTCCTGCGGCTATGAGGTACGTAAGAATGCCAATCGCGCCTCCCGCATCGAAGTTGAGCACGTGATGCCAGCTTGGAACTTTGGTCATCAGATGCAATGCTGGCAAGATGGTGGTCGTAAGAACTGCGGCAAGGATGCTAAGTTTAGACAGATGGAAGGTGATCTGCACAACCTCTACCCAAGCGTAGGCGAGGTTAATGGTGATCGTGGCAACTTCCAATTTACTGATTGGAATGGCAAGCCAACTCAGTACGGCAAGTGCGAGATGGTAGTGGACTTTAAGGGTCGCAAAGCTCAGCCACCAAAGCAGTCTCGTGGTCAAATCGCCCGTGCCTATATGTACATGGCAGATCAATACAATATCCGTTTAGCTCCACAGCAGCGTAAGCTCTATGAAGCATGGGATCGTATGTACCCAGTCACTGATTTTGATTGCCGTCGTAATGAGCTGATTAAAAAGGTTCAGGGTAACGACAATAAGTTCATCACTGCTGCCTGCAAGCTAAGATAATTAGCCTCACAAAATGCAGTGATCATGTACTTGAGAGAGCGCCTAAACAGCCTAAAACTGCCCCTGACGCGGCCTAGTAATGCACTTATGCAGGTTATTCTAAAACATGCATAAGCCCATCACCCGTCTATGAATATGCCCATGCCAATAACCATGGGCATGTTCATAGTCATGGTTATGGTTATGGTCATGGTCATGGCATGGGTGCTCAATACAATGCTTCGATGCCAGTATAAGACTATGCTTGGATGCCGCTATAGGCCTATTGCTAGGCACTTGTGAACATCGCTTGCTTTTATCGTTGCTGCAAGGACACTAAAGATCTGTACTGTGGTGTACAATCTTACGACGCTATCACATTACCACCCCATCTTTTAGCCAGGATCAAGCCATGCGTATTCCTCGTATTTATGACGCTAACATGCCACAAGAAGTCGGCGCTGAATTTACGCTCGATGCCTTTGGTGCTAACCATATTTCTAAGGTATTACGCCTTAAAGCTGGCGATAAGATCTTTGTATTTGATGGCCGAGGTCATGAGTTTGAAGCCGAGCTTACCGAGTCTGGCAAAAAGACTATAGCTAAACTTACTAATGAGTGTGAGCGCAGTGTTGAAAGCCCAGTACAAGTAGAGTTGCTGCAGGTCATCAGCCGTGGTGATCGCATGGACTTTACTATTCAAAAAGCTGTAGAGCTTGGTATTAGCAAGATCATTCCACTGACATCTTCACGCTGTGGGGTTAAGCTCGATGGCGATCGTGCCCAAAAGAAGATTGAGAGCTATCAGCGCATTGCGATCTCTGCTTGCGAACAATGCGGTCGTAATGTTGTACCTGAGGTTACCTCAATTACAACCTTGGCAAACTTCATTAAAGAGCACAGTGCAACTAGTGATACTCAAAGCCTCTGCGATGAGCATGGCTTTATCAATCTCACCTTAGATCCACGTGCTCAACGCAAGATTACTGATCTACCAAGCACTGGCAAGTACCGTATCTTAATTGGTCCAGAAGGTGGCTTTTCAGATGATGAAGTCGAGCTTGCTAATCAAGCAGGCTTTACTGGCGTTACCTTAGGACCACGTATCTTACGTACCGAGACTGCAGCCTTAGTGACCTTATCCATCTTAGGCTCCCACTTTGGCGATCTCTAAAGCAAGAGATCCATTGCCCAAATACAGCCAACCACTCTTACTACACCCCATTCAAGGTATGTAGATTTTTTTAATGGTTTTGGATGTACACGAAACTTAGTCAGTATAATTAGAGGGCGCTTTTCGAGCGCCCATGTTTTTTAGTTTAGGGATAGAGAAATCATGCATCAAAAGGATATTCCATTAGGAAAGACTAGTAGCTACGTTGAAGAGTACACCCCATCCTTACTATTTCCTATCCCTCGTGCCCAAGGTCGCGGCAAGATGGCCATGCCTCCATTTAGAGGCTTTGATCTTTGGCGTGCTTATGAGCTTACCTTCTTAGCTCCCAATGGTCTGCCACAATGCTACATGGCCAGCATTAAGGTACCTTGCACTTCACCTTACATCGTTGAGTCCAAGAGCTTAAAACTCTATCTTGGTTCATTTAGCCAAACCATGTTCAACGGCCCAGATGAGGTTAGCTCTGTTATTGCCCAGGACTTAAATCAGCTTTTAAACACTGAGGTAAAAGTAAAGCTGTATGAGCTTAACTCAAGCTCCATGCCTTTAGTGGATACTAGCGATCTCATCTTAGAGAACGATCCTAGCCTTGCTGATGTGAAGTTTAAGACTTTTGAGGTTGACTCAAGCCTGCTTAGACTTTCTAACAAGAAAGAGAATATCTCAGAGACTGTTACCACTAATCTCTTTAGATCTCGCTGCCCAGTAACCGCACAACCTGATTACGCTACAGTTACTATTAGCTACAGCGGTGAAAAGATTGACCATGCTTCACTGCTTGCCTACTTAGTTTCATACCGTCGTCATCAGGGCTTCCACGAGCAATGCTGTGAGATGATCTTTACCGATCTTATTAACATCTGTAAGTGCGACGAGCTCACCGTCTCATGCTCCTTTACTCGTCGTGGCGGTATCGATATCAACCCAGTGCGCTCAAATGCCCACAGCTTTGACGAGCCAAAGCGCACTCCAAGACAGTAAAGCAATTAAAAGCAAGGCCCCATTTCCGGGCAAAAAAACTCCCAACATTTCTGGCAGCAAAGCTCTTTGCTGCCTATAGCCGCATACCTGCTATTAATTGCTCCTGCACAATCCATCCTACCTCAAAAGCAAGGCGTCTCTTTACATATAAAGCTTCAAGATTCCTGCAATCAAACCAAGCTTACCCCCAACTTAACCTCGTGTCGCACGTAGTGGTTATAGAGAGTTACTGTTAATAGCTGTAGACTGACCTTAAGCAATCTATACTGTTAATTGCTCTTAACTAGCTTGATACATGGTTAGGGCTTGATGTGGTTCCGGGAGTGTACACTCCAGTGGGCCCATTTGTCATAAGTACAGCCATACTTTGCTTAATGATTTTGGGCCTAGCTCACAACTTGTACATGTGAGTTTATGTTTCAATACGAATCACACACGAAAAGCATCATTTGTTAATGCTAATGCGCTAAGATGAGGTCAAAGCCTTAACTCAATTGATTTGATGTTAAACAAGGTCATGAGTTGAGGGTAAGTTTAGTCCTGATCATAACGGTCAGTAAGTGAGGTTAAATGGGCATTCAGGTTGTATGGCCCTCTGGAGCCATGTCTTTATTAACTCAGTTTGAGGCAGACAAGATTTCTTTAAAGTCACAAGGTGAGCTTTACGATCTGTATCGCAACTGCTCCCTTGCTGTGCTCAATAGTGGTAACCTCACAGACAACTCCAAAGAGCTTTTAGACAACTACAGAAGCTTTGAGATTGATGTGGTGCGTAACGAGCGTGGCTTAAAGCTCGAGCTTATCAATCCTCCAAAATCTGCCATTGTCGATGGTAAGGTAATTAAGACTCTGCAAAAGCACCTTTACTCAGTACTTAGAGATATCGTGCAAGTAAGAGCCTTAACTGACACATTCAAAGAGCAGATCGATAATGTGTCAAATGAAGAAAAAGGCGCTCTGATTACCAATGAGATCTTCCATATCCTACGTTCAGCTGAGGCTATCAAGGCAGATACCGCTCCAAACATCGCTGTATGCTGGGGTGGTCACTCCATCTCTCAAGAAGAGTATAGCTATGCCTACAGCGTAGGTCGTTGTTTAGGTCTTAGAGGCATAGACATCTGCACTGGCTGTGGTCCTGGCATTATGGAAGCCCCAATGCGTGGTTCTTTAGAAGGCCATGCCCTGCAAGATCAAGCTCAAAACTGTGAGCGTATCGGTCTTACCGAGCCATCTATTATTGCAGCTGAGCCGCCAAATCCATTTGTCTCTAACCTCGTTATCATGCCTGATATCGAGAAGCGCCTCGAGGCCTTTGTACGATTAGGTCACGTGCTCATAGTGTTTCCTGGCGGCCCAGGTACTGCCGAAGAGCTCCTCTACATCTTAGGCATCAAGCTGTGCAATGAGAATCGCCATAATCCAATGCCGGTAATTCTCACTGGTAGCGAGGCTAATCGCGCTTACTTTGATGCAATTGATGAGTTCTTAGTACACTGCTTTGGTGATGAGATTCGTCGTCATTACCAAATCATCATTGGCGATGAAGAGGCTGTAGCTAAGACTGTTACTGAAGGCATGAAGACTATTCATGAGCACCGCACTTTAATTCATGAGTCTTATTGCTACAACTGGTCACTGCACATTCCTCATGAGCTGCAGGATCCGTTTGATGTAACTCATGAGTCCATGGCTAAGCTCAACCTCTCAATGGATCAAGAGCCTTTCATGTTAGCAGCTAACTTACGCCGTGCCTTCTCAGGTATCGTAACTGGTAACGTAAAGGAATACGGTATCAAGCAGATTAAGGAACATGGTCCATTTAAGCTCCATGGCGACAAGGAGATCATCGACTACATCGGCAAGCTGATGTCTGACTTCATTGATCAAGGCCGTATCTTGCTCTCACAGCGTGACTACAAGCCATGCTATGAGCTTGCTGCCACGGACGAGTAAATAATCAATGCAAGCATAAGCACATAAACAGGAACAGGAGCTGGAGCTGGAGCAGGAACAATCCGGCGCACTAAGGATAGCAACTCCATCCTAGCCACCAAGTACTTATGCCTACGCAAAAGCCACTCACTCATGAAACAAAGATCATGATTGCAGTGGCTTTTTTCATGCGCATCATCAGCCAACCATACTCCAAAGTGTCAAAACTTAAAGCATACACAAACAGATTGAATCGATAAGCACTTGTCTTAACAGCAAGCGCTTACATAAACAGCCACGCACCTTATCAACCGTATGCCCAGTACGCTACAAGCTCATATATCTAAAGGCTTAATACTTGATAGCTTTATGGCGCTCAGTGCCGCAAAACTAATACAAAAGATCACACGCATATACAAAAGATCAAACGCATCTACATAGCCCCATCGCCAAAGAAACAAGTGCTAAGCGCCTTAATCTCGCGATGCAACAAGGAACTTGGGGTTCTGTAGAAATCGTGCTTGATGGCAATTTCGGAAAGGACTTTGAGCTAATAAGGCAAAAATACAATTGCACCAAGATACATCATGCAAGACAAGACCTCCCTCATATTGCACAACAATGACGCATAATTATGTGACCGTGATCAAAATGAATACCAAAGAAAGGCTTATATAAGGCATTTGTGGAGTAAAATGACGCTCATTACTCCATTTCAGGCTGTAATTGATACAAATGCGCAAATGGAGTGCACTATAAATAGAGGCTTGATTGGTAACAAATGCCCGCCTAATATGACTTCAACAGAATTCATTAACCAAATGGAAGAATAGAGTGGGTATGTCTCAATCGTTTGACGCTCTTCTATGCTACTAAATTAAGATAGTAAGACAGTTATGCAAAACCTTGATATCGCAAAGTTCGGTGGAACATCAGTCGCAAACTATGACGCAATGAGCAAGTGTGTAGAGGTTGTTACCTCTAACAAAAACACTAAACTCGTTGTTGTTTCAGCTTGCGCCGGTGTTACCAATTTATTAGTAGAGCTTGCCTCTGGTGCTTGTGATAGCGCTGGTCGCGAGGAGATCATTGCTAAGGTTTTTGCTATCCACAAAGAGATCATCTCCAAACTGGATAACCAAGAAGAGCACGAGGCTGTAATCAAGAACTACCTCAAGGTTGTTCATGATTTAGCAATTCAGGCTTCCATGACTCGTACTGACATGATCACAGATCGCCTAGTTTCCCACGGCGAGCTCATGTCCTCCTACCTCATTACTCAGATTTTCAAGCAAAAGGGCTTTGATGCCGAGTGGTTTGATGTACGTCGTGTAATGCGTACCGACTCATCCTACGGCAAGGCTGTGGCTTTAGTTGAAGTTATCTCTTCTTTAAGCGAAGAGCACTTAGTTCCACTGCTTGATAGCGGCAAGATTGTTGTAACTCAGGGCTTCATCGGTGCTGATTCAAGCGGCCAGACCACTACCTTAGGCCGTGGCGGTTCTGACTACTCAGCTGCCTTATTAGGTGAATCATGCCACGCTCAGACCATCTCTATTTGGACTGACGTTCCAGGTGTATACACCACTGATCCACGCTTAGTTCCTGAGGCAATGCCTATTTCTGAGCTGACCTATCTTGAGGCAGCTGAGATGGCAACCTTTGGTGCCAAGATTCTGCACCCTTCTACCTTAGTTCCAGCTGTACGCTGCGGTATCCCTGTATATGTTGGCTCTTCTAAGGCTCCTGAGCAGGGTGGTACTTGGGTACGTCCAACCACAGATTACTCTCCAGCTTTCCGCGCAGTAGCACTGCGTAAGAGCCAGACCTTAATCGTGCTCTCATCCCCTAAGATGGTAGGCGCTACCGGCTTCTTAGCTCAGGTATTTAGCATCTTTGCAAAATACAACCTCTCTGTAGACTTAGTATCTACCTCTGAGGTTTCTATCGCGATTACTATTGACGCTGGCAGCCAGACTTCAGGTTTATCCTCAATCCCTGAGGCTCTTTACCATGAGCTTCGTGAGTTCTGCCACGTACGTACTGAGTCAGGCCTGTCCTTAGTTGCTGTTATCGGTAACAACATGGCCCGTACTTCACACATTACTGCAGAGGTCTTCTCTGCTATCGACAACTACGCTGTACGCATGATCTGCTACGGCGCATCATCCCACAACCTGTGCTTCTTAGTAGGCGAGGAAGATGCTGTCGATGTGCTCAAGCTCCTCCACAAGAGCCTGCTTGAGAGCGAAAAGGCCTAATACCCAAAGGCATATTGCCCAAAGGCCTAACGCCCAAACGGCGCATCACTTGCGCCATCGTTACTAGTTTCCTCTTTTTTTCCTTAAGCCCCGCCTAGCGGGGCTTTTTAATGCCCGCAACAAACAAAAATCAAAACAACGCTGCAGCCACCTCAAGACACAACGGCGGCATCTACATGTGGCGTCATTCAGACAATTGTCAATTCCTAGCGCCTGCATTCACAAGCGCTATGAATAAAAACATGGGTAAGAGGAGATTAAAGAGAAAGAAAGGCCAATTCTCAGATCTTAAATAGCAATGCCTCTTTCACGAGCACGACGGAGAATCTCTTCAAATGCACGGTAGCTATCTACAGTGCACTGATCTTTAAGGCGAGTTAACTCTTCAGGAGAAAGATACATAATGCCGCTCACCTCAGAGGCCTGACGTACGGTAATAAAGTCACCTTGCAGTAAGTACAGATAGGCCATGGTAAAGCCATCAAAGTCATGGTGCTCAAAGGCAATCTTGCCTAAAGAGTGGAAGTTTGGATCGGAAAGCTTAATGTTAACGCCTACCTCTTCAGCGACCTCACGCTCAGCGGTAATGTCACCATCTTCACCATGCTGAACTACACCACCCACGCATGGGTCAAACATACCTGGAGCATAGTCTTTAGTAAGGGTTCTAACCTCAACTAAAATACGACCAGCGCTATCAACCATCAGAATATAGGATGCACGGTGCGGCAGCTGTTCTTGACGCATCTGCTTGCGAGTTACAGTTCTAACCACGTTATCATCAAGGTCGATGATGTCCACCATCTCAACAGCCATATCTGTATCCTATAAAACCAAAACTATTTACTTAATTGGCAGCATCAGGGCACTAACATATGTGCCAAAAAATAGGACCTAAACTAGCAAGTCCCAAGTCCTGCCTTAGCTTCAAGTGTACACGCAAATCTACTCACAAATACCACAAGTGCAAAGATAGAGCATTTAACGAACAAAATTCACTTGTAATCACCACCACACTTTGCTTAAATTACGGCTGTTTTGAGCACAATAAGCGTAACTAAAAGCAGCTATGGAAATACCATTAGCTCACGCACTAGCACTTGCTCAAAGGCAAAACTTTTGTTCATTAGACACATCTACACGTAATGGGATATTACATGGCAGGCGAAAAGAATTGTGAAGTTGAGGCACTAGAACAACGCTGCGCTCAGCTTGAAAACGATATGCAAAAGATGCAAGAGCGCCTTGCTTGGATGGACATGACTCTCAATGACACCGGCAAATACATCGATAATCTCTTAGACAGAGTCGATAAGCTTGAACGCCAAATCAAGTTCTTAGCCTCGATGCAAGATGCCCCGGCAGCCGTGCGTCCTCTTAGCGAAGAGACCCCACCTCCGCACTACTAGTTGGCATGAAAGCCACGTCAACTCAGACAACAGCTAAACTTAGCATAGAGCCTCAAAGATGGAGTGATAAGCGTATTGTTGATAGGCACAAAATGTGCAGCCATATTACACAGATGATATTAGCCATGGCTCTACATTGATCTCATGGCTCATGATGTGAGAAACAAACTATGGCTTTATACGTCAACACTAACGTTAGCTCGATTAACGCACAGCGTAAATTAGCTAACTCCACCTTAGCTCTGAACACCTCATACCAAAGACTCTCAAGCGGCCTTCGTATCAACAGCTCCAAGGACGACGCAGCAGGTCTGCAGATCTCTGACCGCTTAACATCCCAAATAAATGGCTTAAATCAGGGAAATCGTAACGCTAACGACGGTATTGCCTTAGCTCAGACCATCGAAGGTGCTCTCGACGAGACCACCAACATGCTGCAGCGTATCCGTACCTTAGCCGTACAGGCAGCCAACGGTACCAACACCGCCAAAGACCGTCAGGCTCTCCAAGAGGAAGTAACTTCTCTTTGTGAAGAAATCACCCGCATTGGTAAGAAGACTACATTTGCAGGTGCACACGTTCTAATGAGTAAGGGCGCAAAAGACGCTCAAAACAACCCAATTGATACCTTGAAGAATGCTGACGGCGAGTACTACTTTCAAGTTGGAGCCAACGCTCAAGATCTAATCAAGCTTCAAGTACTAGAAGGTTTTCATCTTTCAGGTATTGCTGATATGGCAGGATTGAAGAATGCTACCTGGAAAGGCAAGACAAATGGCCTAAGTAAAGTAGGCGCTAATAACAGTGTTGTAACCTTTATGGTAAAAGACGCTTCAACTGCACAGGCAACGCTTGGAAATATTGATAAGCTCATTGAGGTAGTTGATTCTAAGCGTGCCGCACTTGGCGCTTTACAAAATCGTATGGAAAGTACTATCCGCAATCAGAGCTCTATTGCAGAAAATGAGTCTGATGCACGCTCACGTATTCGTGATACCGACTTTGCATCTGAGACCGCAGCTTTAACTCAGAATCAGATTATTCAGCAGGCATCTCAGACCATCCTTTCTCAGGCTAACCAGCGTCCTACAGTGGCTCTAAACCTCTTAGGCGGTCGATAGGAGATAACAAATGGCTTTATACGTCAACACTAACGTTAGCTCCATCAACGCTCAGCGTAAGCTTGCTAACTCCACCTTAGCTCTGAACACCTCATACCAAAGACTCTCCTCAGGTCTTCGTATCAACAGTTCAAAGGACGACGCAGCAGGTCTGCAGATCTCTGACCGCTTAACAGCACAGATAAATGGCTTAAATCAGGGAAATCGTAACGCTAACGACGGTATTGCCTTAGCTCAGACCATCGAAGGTGCATTAGACGAAACCACCAACATGCTGCAGCGTATCCGTACCTTAGCCGTCCAAGCAGCTAACGGTACCAACACTGCAAAAGATCGTCAGGCTCTCCAAGAGGAAGTAAAGGCCCTCTCCCACGAGATCAGCCGTATTGCCAAGAAGACTACCTTCGCAGGTGCTCAGGTTCTAGACGGCGGCGGTGCCAACACCCTCATGCGTGAAATTGCTCAAGCTGGTGGTGCCG
>NZ_AXWV01000032.1 GCF_000482845.1 Anaerobiospirillum succiniciproducens DSM 6400 | reverse complement strand
GTGCGTAAATTATTTAAGAAAAGTTTGAAAAGTAGCCTATATATGGCAATCGTCTACATGGCAATTACGTTTATGATAACACTCTTGTATCAATTAAGTCCGTTTATCTGTGCAGTTAGGCGGTTTGCTATCTGTAGGCCAGCAGCATCATCTTTAGCGCTATTGATTCTAAGTCCTGACGAAAGCCTTTGATAGGTAGTATTAAGCTGATTTTGTAGGTTAGTGATGTTCCGTAGTGTCTTTAGTGATGTGACGTTAGTATTCACATAAACTGGCATAGGCGTCTCCAGAACGTACATTAATCTCTTTTTCAACCGCCATGCATCATCATGTAGTTTAGAAGATGGCAAGCGGTGCATATCTCGTATATATCATCGTTACACATAGCGCTAAATAAAGATCACTCGGGCCAATAATGGATTGTCTTCTCAATGATAGTAGATGCTAACTAGTGCGGGCGCTGCAAAAGCAATCATGTCTGCGTGCTTATTGTAATATTGCGCTGACAGCAATACTTACAAGCTTGATGGAGAAGATGTCAATGAGGCTAAGGATGTCTTTGCAATGGAAAGCTGCAAATAAAAAAGGTCCGACCCCGTAAGGAGTCGAACCTTTTTTAAGCTGTTAATAGCTATTCTTATTTTGCTTTGAGTGCTAAAGCAAAGAACTTAGTTGCTTCCTCATGGCGACTCAGG
The DNA here is from genome assembly GCF_000482845.1 of Anaerobiospirillum succiniciproducens DSM 6400. Classification (GTDB taxonomy): domain Bacteria; phylum Pseudomonadota; class Gammaproteobacteria; order Enterobacterales; family Succinivibrionaceae; genus Anaerobiospirillum; species Anaerobiospirillum succiniciproducens. The sequence continues at coordinate 44,407 of NZ_AXWV01000032.1, read as the reverse complement.
CGCTCATTAAGCTCGGCTGCGAGTAAGTACAGATCGCGGCTCTTGGTATGCTCTAAAGCCTGCTTTAAGTGTGCCTTAGCTTCAGTAAGCTTATCAGACTTCATCTCGAGGTTAGCTAAAGCCTTGAGCAGTGGCACATTAGTAGAAGAACCAATTGTGTTAGAACCGCCTTGCTTAGTAAGCTCCTCTAAAACCTTAGGTGAAGCAGCGTCCCAAGTTGCAATTGACTCTAAGATAGCTGGGTCTAAGTTGCGGCGGATAATGTCCATGGTGTACTTGCTTGCCTGAGCAACATCACCAAGCTCGACGAGCTTAGAAACTACAGGAGCCATAATGCAAGCATTGTGACGCTCTGCGCGGTCAAGTGAGCCAATCATGACATTGACCTTGTCTATTGTGTCTGCAGTGCTTAAGAAGTGGCTAGTGCAGCGGGCAGTGATCTTAGCAGCCTCTTCATCATCAATAATGCGCTGCTTCTTTAAAGCAGGTAACAGGCTGTAAATCTTGTCGAACTTGCCTTCGTGCTCATAGCACTCGTATAAGAGCTTGGTAGTAACTGCGCCAGAGTAATTCTCTTTCTTAAGAGCCTCGAGGTTCTCAAGAGCAGCCTCGTTGTTACCAATCTTTAAGTTGAGCTTTGCTCTTAAGAGCTTGCAAGCAATGTCAGAACCATCAGAGGCATGCTCAGCACGATTTAAGAAAGCTCGGCACTTTTCTAAGTCGCCTAATTCAAAAGCTGATTTTGCGCCTAAGAACAGTACGTTGATTGGCAGTTCATCTTCAGAGCCAGACTTCTTAATTAAAGCTAAGGCACGAGCATAAGCGCCTTCTTCATAAGCTAAGAAAGCTTCGTTTTGTAAAGTCTGATGCTTGATGTTCTTGCGGTTTGAGAAGAAGCGAGCAGTAGACTGTGGAAGCTTTATAGAACGGCTGATGATGTTTACAACTACATGCAGCACAAAGAAAGCGACAAATAAAATAATGATAGCTGTAGTAAGAGAGCTTTCTACAATATAGCTATTAGTGGCAATATGTACAAAACCCTGAGAATCAGCTAGGCGCGGACCTACAAAGACCGCACCGCACAGTAACGCAACGGCGATGAGGATCTTAATCATAGATTACTTACCTCTGCCTAATAAGTGCTCACGTGCATAAGTTGAGAATGCACCAGCACTCTGTAACACATCAGGGGTCTGAATGGTGATTTCGCTCTTAGATAAGGTATCGAGCATCTCAATAGTATTCTTAACTACTAAGCTATCAGTGTCGAAGTAGGTGTTGATAAGGCCAACTGCCGCATTGAGGTTAGACTGCATGGATTCCTTATCGCCATGAGACAAGTCAGCCTTGGCAAGTAAGATACGGGTCTTGATATTCTCACGCAGATACAGATCCTGCTCTGGTGTTAAGAACTCAGTAGCAGCTTCGGCATTACGACGACGAATCTCAACAAAACGGGAAGCAAATTGATTAGCGGAGTTGAGTAAGTTCTCCTTCCAATCAGCGAGGTTTTCAGTAGTCTGCTCTGCCTTAACCATAGCAGCTTCACGAACCTTAGGATCTGAGTAGCCCTCAAGTACGAGCTTATCAACATTGTCATAAGCACGATCAAGGTCTAAACCTAAACCGCGCATATCAACCTGAGCAATATTCTTTAAGGTAGAGATATCCTGAGAGATGGTCTCACGCAGAGCAACAACCTTCTCATCCTCAATGCCAACGAGCAATTCATCAGCCTGAGTCAGCATCCAAACAGCTGCCTTGATGTCTTTTTCAAAGACAGCCTTGGCTTGGGCATTGTTTACTAAGAAGTAAGCCTCAGCAAGCTGCCAATCATATGGATTGCGGCTTTGGAAAGTATCAATCTTATCGGAAAGCTCACTGACGCTCTTGCCTTGAGCCTGTTGGGCAGAAATCAGGCTGTTAACAGTCTGAGCTAAGCTCTGATAATTCTGGGTTAAAGTGGTGGTGCTTTGCTGCAGGGCGGCATTGTTATGCTGTGCAGTCTCTAAAAGATTAGCGCTCTGCTCGATACGATTAATAGAATCGGTAATCTTGCTTTGAGCATTGGCGTAATCATTGTTGATAGCAGCAAGCTTCTGCTGGTTTTGGAAAGCGGTATAACCTGAAAAACCTGCGGCGCCTAAGGCGATTAAGGTAACGATCCAAAGGAGGCCAGTTTTTCCGCCTGAGGAGTTGGCAGCCTTAGTGCTAAGACGGTATTCGAGTTCTTTTAACTCTGCCTTGCTAACGTAAGACGGTTGTGAAGAGTTTGAATTATCCTGAGCAGCAGTCGAAGTGTTGGCCTCGACCTTCTGTAAGGTGCTTTCGGTTGTGGACGTTTCTTTTACCATTTTGATCCCTGCGTGGGTCTTGTTTAACAACTTCGGGCTAGAAAACGCGATGGATTTAAATTTAAAACCATCGTATTGCCAAGCTCATGTCAAAAGAGCACTTAATCGTGTCTCTTTGAGTCGGGCGCAAAGCCCGAAGAAAGACCTTATGGTCAGAGGCCGACATGGCTATGAAAGTACTGCTTGTACAGGCATAAAGCTTAGCTTTGCCCTTGTAGGCAGACTTACAAGCCTGGCTAGCTAAGCTAACTTACAAAAGATAGCTTAGCTAGATTAGCTAATTTAAGCCGATGTCTTTCTTTAACCAAGCGCTCGTGCGCGGTCCAAATGTTGATTATCAACGTAATCTTTGCGCCGCAAGTTCTAAAGACTCATATTCAGCCTGTAGATCTTGTAGCTGCTTAGACATTTGAGATTCGAGTTTATCGTACTCATCAATCTCATCTGTCACTTGGGCACTCTTTAAGACCTTACTTTCACTAATAAGTTCATCAGCATGGTGCGTAATGTCGATCACTGTCATAAGAAATTTGATCTCTTAACGGTGTTAATGGTTCTAAAGCAATTTTATGAACCATGGACATGAGTGCTATTTAAGTAATGTTGCTGCGTTGGCATCAGTTACAAAGGTACGCTCAAATCGAGGCTATAAGATGATAACTCACCTTGATTGAGCCCATTATTGCACAGCAAAGTGAAAGCAATTTTGAGCAATTGTAGAGGCCTAACGGCACGCAAACTAAACTCGAATTTTACCACCAATTGACCTGTTAAATCTGTGGCGGACAGTACAACTTGTCATATTAAGTGGAACTTTTGGGCAAAAGTGTGTGGTGAGTCATTGTGTTTAATTGCCTAAAGGGTGACGGTGCACTTGACTTATCTTGCTCACCCTTCGTTTTACGCAATCTTTTCTCGCTGTATAAAACTATGGTTAGCGTGCACAGCATAAGAACCAAAACTGCATGTCTCACAGGAGCAATTAACAGCACTGCAGTTGTGCGCCAAATACTTTGGCAAAATCTTTATGGCCAACATATCATCTATAGCATGGCCATAAGCTTGTCTAGGTTATAATACTAATCTTAGATCCTGATGCTCATACTATGAGTTTAAAGCTGCAACTAAGGCCGTGCATCAAGCCTATTGTTGAGTTTGATCCGTATATGAGAGCCGGATTGGTGATTGGCATTGTGGTGATGTTGAATGGTTTATATTCCAAAGCAACAGATATTGACGAGATTTAGGCGCTATAAAGCTCTTAATGAGACGCGTCTTGAGAGATCTTTGTCTTTAATGAACCATGACACGCGCTTTTGCCTCGCCATCGTTCCTGTACTGCTGCATTACAACCATGTCAATCTGCCTGGCTATCGTGAAGGCTATATACCACATGGTATTGATCTTTTTACCCTCAATGATGTGCAGCGTCGCTATTTAGATGACACCATCTTACCTGGCACCCCGCCGCTTCAAGAGCCAAAAGAACATGCCATCTTAGGTCTGTATGCTATGGGTTCGACTTCATCTTTAGGTCAGACCAAAAACTCAGACGTAGATATTTGGGTATGTGTCAAAGCCTCATTATCTGAGGCAGGCACCAAAGCGCTGCAGGATAAGTGTCGTTTCATTACTGATTACGTAAAAGCTCATAATGTTGAGCTCAATCTGTTTGTTACCCCAGAAGATCGTTTTACCAATTTCCAGCCAGACAGTCTTGATGAAGAGAACTGCGGTAGTGCGCAAAACCTCTTCTTGCTTGATGAGTTCTATCGCTCCTCTATACGTCTGTGTGGTCGTTATATTCTGTGGTACCTCATATCGACTACTGAAGAAGAGCAGTCTTACCAAGCCTATGCCGACTTCTTAACTAAAGGCATCTCTGGTATGCCTGCATTTAAAGATGGACGCATAGCAAGGGATGATCCTTATGAGAGCAAAGTAAGATCGGCTCTTAGCAGTCAAGTCGATCTAATCAACAATGCTGATGTCTCAACTCCAGATGAAAGGTTGATTAGCAGCGTTACACCGCTCATTTCTGTCTGCCCAATTCTAGCTAATCAAACCCACTTTTTAGCCCAATCAGCTTTTGATGTGCACCCGTTCTCTAAGAGGACACGCAAGTATAATGATGCAGCATTTACTGATGCCCTTAATGGTTCTGCTAGCCATGCTTTATATGGTCCGCAAGGATCACTAGATCCTAATACCGTGACCTTTACCTCTAATGAACAAAAAGAAATTGGTTTAGGTTGTTCTTCAGATGGTCAAACTAGGCTAGAAAATGAATTCAGCGACATTGATTTTACTGCCCGTGCCTGCTTTGATTACCCATCGGCTAATCAAATGCCGCAAGCACACCCACATGTGATTCGTACTGTACCTAAGATTAACTTTGTATCTCTTGATGATAGCTCTCAAAGATCCACCATTAAGCGTAAGTACATGAGTCTCATTAATAATGAGGCCACTTCCACTCACAGTCTGAATAAAAATCACATCCAAAAGGGTTTAGGCAAGGCAGTAAGCAAGCTTGCATCCTACTATCAAAGCCGTATTGCATCTTCAACTAATCATCACGTCAAAGATTCTAATGACACTAGCGATCCGCAGCGATCTGAGATCGTTTCAGGAGCAACTAGTCAAGATGCGGCGTTTTTCGACGATTCATCTGCACACCATGGTTTGCCTAAAATAAAGGCCCCACAAGGGGGATTGTCTACAGTCAATCTCTTTGAAGATCGCACCTTACAGAGTGATAAGTCTCGTGGCGAGAGTTCAGATGTGTCTTTAACCCACATGAATGTACTCATGTCGGTTAAAGGTACAACCTCTAGTGGTGATCTCTTATCAAGCTTAGAGCTTAATCATATTGAATATGGGCCAAGTGACTCTAGCTCTGATAAATTTATCAGTTATGCCAAAGGCGCGTTTTGTAGTATTGAGCTGCCCTCGCACACTGGCTCTTTTGTCGATTCACAAAATGATATGCGAATCGAGCTGAGTGCGCAGGTTTCTATTTCTAATAGCGGCAATTTAGATGCTTCATTAGATAATAAAGAAGATATTGATAACAGCGCATCATTACGCCATGAACAGTGGCAGCAAAGTGGCGATAACAATAGCTACGATGCTTTTCAAGGTCGTCATAGAGTTACTTATGACGGTCACGAGCATAATACTTGTGCAGTAGGATTTTCTGAAGGTGAATACTTAGGCACCGACTTTGTTAATAGCGCCGACCATTCAGTAATGGATCGCGTTCTTAACCTTAAAAGATCGGAGCACTTATTAAATGATCTTTCTAAGCAGCAAGCCCAAGATTCACACTCAACAGCAACTAAGCTTGCGCCTTCTACTCACAACGCTGCACTACATGTACATAACATAGAAGCTACAGCAACTGTATTGCCGGAGGACAATGCAGCAGATGCTGCCAAAGATCATGATGGAGTAGGCAGTAAAAATACTGCGGAGCATGCAGCTAGAGACGAGATCATTAGTGAGGCTCATAGCGTCAATGTCCTCACCGCTACTAGCGATGCTAAAGCCCATGACAATAGCTATGCGCATGATAATAGCAATGCTAATTCCCGTGATATTAGCTATGCGCATAATAATAGCGATGCGCATGACAATAGCGAAGCTCATGCCGGCCATGACGAGTCAAATGAGACAAATACAGGCCATGCTGCTAAAAATGAAATAAAGAGATACCATGCTGCAGCGATAGGCTCTGATGAGGTAAATAATGCTAAGGTGCTAGGATTTGACAGTATTTCAGATGCTGTTAATAGCTCTTTTATCTCGCGCAAAGAGTATTTGGTAAAGGGCCGTAGCCGTAATGTCTCTGCTGATGATGTCAAAGAGAATAATGGATCTAACCACAATACTTTAGAGGAGGGTACTGACGATAATGGAAGTAACTATAAGCCTCACCATAGTATTCGCGGCATTACTGTTACCGGAGAACTTTTAGCTGCCCCTCAAAGAGATCTTGAGCTTAATAAAAGCTCCTCAGAAAATGATGGTGCGCACACAGATCTTGATGGAAGTAAGGACCCTGACCTTAATGAGGGTAAGGACGCAGATCAGCACCCTCATCTTGATCAGAGCAAGCATGCCGATAGTGATCTTGAAGAAATCTATGAGGGCTATGAGCTAGGCGATGATCTTACGGAGGAGGTGGAGGATGATGCTATCTCCAAGCTCGAACGCGAGGCGGCAGTGCTTGCTCGTGCTAAGTCTATACGTAAGATGCGTGCTGCGCGGCGCAATGAGGCTGTAGCACGCGCTGGTGCCATGATGGCCAAGAAGATTTCTGGCGCGAGCGCCTTAAACAATCTCTTCTCCAAGCTCTTTCCTAATTCAGATGCGGCGCATGGCACTAAAGATCTCACTTTAGATGATGCATCTGTCTCATATGATGAGTCATTATCAAGCAACATATCCACTCAGCCTACTTACATTGCTGCTATAGACACCTTTTCACAAAAGGGTACTTATAAGCAAAGTCATGGTTATGCTGTAGTCAGTGCAACTACTGACTATGCATTAAATGATTGCTCTGAGCGCCAACGCTATATACGCCAAACTCGTGATGAGGCTGTACATGGTTACCCAGGTTTTGATGCGGCTATTGAGCGAGATAGTAGATACCATGCAGTACTTAGCATGGAGCTTAACAAGAGTTTAAGTAAGCAAGGTCTTACATCTAATATCCAAGATGGCGCTGAGTTTTCAAGCCCAAGCGCCTTAAGGCGTGACTCAATAAAAGCCCGTCTCAATAGTGATTTATATAATGATGTAACTGCATCAGCACAAGCTAGAGATTATCTGTCTAACCATGCAGATCAGGCCTTTGCTCAGCTACATTCACACAAAGACGCTATCAATAATTATGATGGCAGTTCAGATGCTTATATATATGGTCATCCTTCTTTTGGTCAAGAAGGTGAGTTTGCTAACGGTCCTTTATCATCCGATATTCCAATGGGAGAACATAAGGAATCTAGCAACTTTAGCCCAAATATAGGCCTCCTTACCAATGCTCAGGCGCAGCAAGATCAAAATGATTTAGGCGGACTTTCTTATGAATATTCCGTTGCAGATATGTCTGAGCATAGCAGCAATGATGGTGATCTCGATAACTCACTAGTAGCACAAGCATCTGTGCTGCAAGAGACTGGCAATTCACTGCTCAAAGAACATAGCTTAGAGCCTTCACATCGTGCCTCTGTGCACAGCTTAGCAAAGAGTGGATCATGGGCAAGCATAGCTTTGTCTAAGATGACCAAACGAAATATCTTAGATCGCGGTGCGTACAGTGCTAATAATCTTAGCCATAAAGGCACAATCGATGTTTCCAAGTCAGTATATTCCCATGGCCAGGAGAGCAAGGTTCAAGGACGTGCTTCTTTATTCAAAGGTGCCGCTTTTGCCGATCGTCGTGCTTTAAATAGAGGCAAGGTAAAGCCTGTTATCAAGCATGACAATGCCATGGATCATGAGGGATCAGACAATAGAGTCTCAGGACTAGAAAGACTAGCAGCAGCTATGGGCGTTACCCCAATGCCATTTTTGGGGGTTAACTTCCAGGGCATGCAAATGGACGATTATGCCAATAGCGTGCTTGCAGATACGGATGGACTGCTTGATGATAATGGCTTAGATCTAGGCCGTAAAGAAGGTACATTGGCAAGGTTAAATCCAAGCTCTAATCAAAGCGTAGCGTCTGTGCAAATGTACGAGGCTTATCATGGTGATGCTAGCATGGCATCTGCCACTCCTTTATCGATATTCTCAAGTGACAATGCTGCCTCCTCAACCATTGGCAATATTAGTGCTCAGGCAACTAATGCAACTGAAGTGCGTGATCTCTTTGTAAGATCAAAAGCTAATGACAGTCTTTTAGGAAACTTAAAGGTTTCAGATCCAGCACATAAAGCCGCGCTTGGTTCATCATTGCGAGCTCAAAGATATGCGACTAGATTAGGCGGTTCTAAAGCTCATTTAAATAAAGATCATTTAAGAGGAATTACTACTTCTGCCTATAGCATCTCTAAAAAGCATGGCATTGGTGTTCATGCTGTTGATGTAGGCGCAAATGGTCGTGGTGGCGTCTTTAGTGAGGGTTCTCGCATGCGCGAGTATGTAACTCACGATCAGAGCTCTACAAGTTGGGTGCAGTCTAGCGCCAAGACAGGGGGCATTCAGACTGCCTATCCTGTTAGATCTTATGGTGCTGTCCTATCTTCAGATGAAAGTATTAAAGCTGCCGCTTTAGATGGCTTTAGAGAGTATGAGGCACCGCTTAATCCTGATGAGTGGTTTGACTTTGGATCTGTAGTCTTTAGTTCTCCAACTGAGTACTTTGGCTCAGGTCTGTGGCTTCTTTATAAGGCCATTGAGTCTCCGCTAAAAGTGGTGCTTAAGATCTTGCTCATGGAGGCATACTCATCAGACTATCCAAATACCAAGCTGTTATCGAGCGAGCTTAAGGATTATATGCTTTCGCATGATGGCTACAGTATTGATCTCGACTCTTATTATCTGATGTATCGCAGAGTCTCTGACTATTTGATCGCGTCAGGATCAGACAGCCGTCTGTCTTTAATGCGTAAGTGTTTCTATTTGAAGATCTTCGATGGTGTAGGCGCTTCTAATCATTCGCACCGTGATGATGGTACGCTAAAGCGTGAGCTGTTAACTAAGTTCGCCCGTCGCTGGGGATGGAATGATAGTTTTGTCTCTGATATTGAGCAATTCTCATCTTGGAAATTAGATGAAGTGCGTGGCTTTAACCGAGAGGTGTATACCACTCTGCTTGAGAGCTATTTAGCACTGCTGCGCTTCTCGATTCGTCACGGCATTGAATACGCGATTACATCTGATGATGCAGCGATCTTGTCACGCAAATTATATGCAGCTTTTGATCGCTACCCAGGTAAGATATCAGTAATGCACACCTCCTTTAGTAAGAATCTTGAGGAGTTGCATCTTACTTTTATTACGCCATCTAAAGGTAGCATCTGTCGTCGTGGCTGGCATATGTATACCGCTGCAAGCGATGATGTAGCTTTATTAAACCTGAAGGTCGCATATATAGGATCTCGTTTAAGTGAGGTCGTTACATGGGCTTGCTTTAATGGCTTAATGACCTCTAGAACTACAGCATATATCTCAGGTGCGCCTACAGTAGTGACACCTCGTATGATTAAGCAGCTTGCCACCGATATCATGCGTGTAATTGGTAGCAAACGAGGTCGTGTAACCGAACGTAATTTGCAAAGTACCTCTAAGCTTGTAGCGTGCTTAGTTGTACTCAATCTTGAGCAAGACGAAACTGAGTTGTACAAGAATCAGATCTTAGATACTGACTATGGCTCAACTTTATCTTGCGGTAGACAACGAGTGTGCCTTGTAGGCTCTATTGACTTAGTGCTTATCAACAGTTGGGGTGAGATTCGTTCGATTACCCTGCCAAGTGGTGAAGAGGGTGTAGTAGAGTTACTCGCTACTTTATTACGCATTTTGCGTAATACCACTGAAGTAGGCCAAGAAGATGAATCGGTAGCTGCTATGCTAGAGACCATCGAGGTGTGCTCATATGCAATAGCCTACCAAGATCTGATTAAGTACGATCTTGAGTCCGTGCTGCGTCAGGTATTTAACTGCTTAAGCTCAAATAGCTCTAGTGAATACACCTTTGATGTAGGCAGAAATACTTATGTTGCCCGTGAGCAAGGTGAGCGTGGCGTCATTATCAATAAGAAGAGCTCAATTGCCTCAGGTGAGTATGATATCAGTGTGCTATCACGCTATGGAATGCGCCCTGAGTTTGCTTTGCAGGTTCCTCCTATCATTGATCGTTACGCAACTGCTGGCATTATGCAGTACTTCTTTATTCCAGGAGTTAAAGATAGCTGCCACTGGGATATCTACATCGTCAATGAGCGTAATGAAGTGACGATTTATAACGATTACATTGGTTCGCGCGCTACTTTAGTAAATGCCATTAACCGCTTCTATACAGAGCAGTCACGTAATCTTTCTAATATCACTGCCCGCTTCAATCTGCCGCAGTACTTTGTCTTAAGTAAAGATCTTAAGGCCATTCATCCATTCACTATTCGCAGTAATCCAGACTAAAAGGTAAGCCATAGTGCAGCGCAGAACACGAGTAGCTGCAGCTTATCGCATTTTACATCTAGCCTCCCATGGCCATTCATTGGCGCTTTTCAAAAAAACAAGCAAACAAGCAAACAACAGCAAAACAAAAACAACTAGTTAGCACTGCTAATTGTCCTCATTGAATAGAGCTGATGTTCCCTTCAAGTAGAGGCAACTAAAGAGCTGTTTAAGCTGCAGCGAAGATCGCTGCATTATGCAAATTTGTGTTTGATCACATGTTTTTGTCGAGATCGTCACTTGCTTAGTGAAAATTGGGCAGATCAGTGACCCTTATGCATGGTGGATCACACTATGTGAGTGATCCGTATCATGTTTGCTTGTGTAAAGTGTGATGTGGGTTTAATTTCTTAGTTGCGGTTTATTGCTGTGCGGTTTTCTGGCTAATCCAGTGTAGTTTTAGTAAAAGGGTGATATAGCTTGCAAAAAATTGCGTTTTGAAAGGCAGGTGATAACTTTTTGCGCTTTAGGATGAATTGGGGTGATTTTGGGTACTTTTGGGTGTGCAAAGCCTTATGGAAAGAGAGTGGGCCAAAATTTTCAAAAATTTTAGCCAAAACAGGCCTTTTTGATGCTCTTGTGATCTGCAATTGAATTTGATTGCGAACATTGCAAATCCTTATCAACAGAAAATCGTCGGGGACTTTTTGAGACATACAATCAAGCCATCGATTGTTTTGGAAAAAAGGGATTTTCTATGAGAAAGGAAGACGTTAAGTTACAAGATTGCTACAAGCTGTTCATCGGTGGCGAGTGGGTTCCTGCATCTGATGGTGCAACCTTAAAGTCCTATTGTCCAGCTGACGGCTCCGTGCTCGCTTCATTTGCTGATGCTTCAAAAGAGGACGTAGATAAGGCTGTTGCTGCTGCTCGTAAGGCTTTTGAGACTTGGTCCCAGACCTCTCCAAAGGAGAGAGCTGCTGTCTTAAACAAGATCGCTGACATCATTGAAGCCAACAAAGAAGAGCTTGCAATGGTTGAGTCTTTAGACAACGGTAAGCCAATCCGTGAGACCTTAGCCATTGACGTTCCTTACTCTGTAAATCACTTTAGATACTTTGCTGGTGTTATCCTCGCAGAAAGCGGTGAGTCCAACATTCTGGACAACTCCTTCTTATCTATAACCATGCGTGAGCCTTTAGGCGTCGTAGGCCAGATCGTTCCATGGAACTTCCCATTCTTAATGGCAGCATGGAAGTTAGCTCCGGTGCTTGCAGCAGGTGACTGTACTGTATTCAAGCCATCCTCAACCACCTCATTATCCGTATTACGCCTTGCAGAACTCATCCAGGACGTAATCCCAGCAGGTGTATTTAACGTAGTAACTGGTCGTGGTTCTAAGTCTGGTAACTACATGCTTGAGCATGACGGCTTTGAGAAGCTCGCATTCACTGGCTCAACTGAGATTGGTCGTGACGTTGCTATTGCTGCAGCTAAGAAGCTCATCCCTGCAACTTTAGAGCTCGGTGGTAAGAGCGCTAACATTATCTTTGAAGACTGCCGCATAGAGCAGGCTTTAGATGGCGCAATGCTTGGCATTTTATTCAACCAGGGTCAGGTTTGCTGCGCAGGCTCCCGTATCTTCGTTCAAAAGTCAATTTGGGACAAGTTTGTACCAGAGTTAGTACGTCGCTTTAACAATGTTAAGGTCGGTGTACCTTGGTGCCCAGAGACTCAGATGGGTTCACAGATTGACGAAGGCCAGTTAAAGCAGATTCTCGACTATGTTGAGATCGGTAAGAAGGAAGGCGCTGAGGTTTTATGCGGCGGTGAGCGTGTAACCGATGGCGAGCTTGGCAAGGGTGCATTCATGCGTCCTACCCTGTTAAAGGGCGGCAACTGCATGTGTGTAGCACGTGAAGAAATCTTCGGCCCAGTTGCAGTGGTTATTCCATTCGAGACTGAGCAAGAAGTTATCGACATGGCTAACGACTCTATCTACGGTCTTGGCGGTGCAGTATTCTCAACCGATATCAATCGTGCTATCCGTGTAGCTCGCTCTGTACGTACCGGTCGTATGTGGGTTAACACCTACAATCAGATTCCTGAGGGCTCCCCATTCGGTGGTTACAAGCAGTCAGGTATCGGCCGTGAGACTGATAAGATGGTTCTCAACCACTACACCCAGTGCAAGAACATCCTCATCAATCTCAACGAGGGTCCAAGCGGCTTCTACCCAGCTTAAGCGCCTTACAAGGATAATTTTTACCTATAGGACAGATGGTGTCCATAGGTTCATCATCTAGATTGTCGCTTGCGGTGGCCTAGGGTTAGGCCACCTTTATAGCTAGGGATGTAACACTTATTTGTATGTTGTTTATGCCTAGCCTAGCGCCATGCTGCAAAGGATAGAAGCTAGCTTTGTGGCAGTTAAATATAGTAGCCAGGCTACTTTTGAGGCTTCTAGTGTTCCCTTAAACCAAGGCAACGATGCTATGGCCTCTCTTTTGTAGAGGCCACAGCCATACCATAGCAGAGTTTCCTTGGTTTAGGCCCTAATCAGACAGAGCCCTGCCAAACCACTACTACTAAATAACAGGCTCTGTCTTACTATGCATAACCTCAAAAATGTTTTGAGGCCTAGCTTTGTGGTTAAGGTGATTAACCTGTTATCTTTCCATGTGCACGCGTTGGAAAGCACTCTTATGCAAGAGCTCCAGTACTAATAATATGCTGTAGATTATTACCTCAGACCTTATTAAGAACATCTCTCCATCTTCTTAATAAGCCATCAAGCCGACCGCTATGCTCCTACTAGCTGTCGGCTTTTTTTCTTTGTACCAACTGCAATTATTCTTCTACTAGCAGTCGACCTTTTTCTTTGTATCAACCACAATTATTCTTCTACTAGCTGTCGACCGTTTTTTTCGTTCCAACCGTAATGGTCATGCATCAGCTTATTTAAGCTATTTAATAAAAATTTTCTCACTACAAGGCTCATCTTAACTTTGTAGGAGTACATTGTTACTGGTATTTTGTGCTCAATATATGAGCATAAGGGGCAGCTAACGCAATGAAAGAGTGCAAAATTATAGTTGCATGGGGTTTGCTGCCATATTTGAGTGCATATCGTGTTATTCTTTTTGGCGGTTTCCTAATACAGGATTGAATTGTGAACAAATTACTAATTGGCATCATTATGATGGCTGGCGCTTCTATTTTAGTTAGTGCCTGTGGAATCAAACACGACCTGTACATTGAGGACAATGCCGCTCCTCAGGAATCTCAAGTAGATCAGGCTTAGGTTGTAATACGGTTTAAAAAACAAGCTTTGACAGCATCAAGCATTTTATGCTGTCGGTGTTGTCGAGTGTTGGCTACTTTTTTTATGTGGCTGCCTCTTAAACAAAGCAGTTGTTGTAGGGTTTTACCTCATGGATCACTTTAACTACAAAGATAATGAGCTTTACGCTGAGGATATCAAGGTTACTGACCTTGCCAAACAGTATGGCACTCCGCTGTATGTTTATTCCAAAGCAACTTTAGTTCGTCACTTACGTGCTTTTGAAGAGGCTTTAGCTGCTAAAGACCACTTAGTTTGCTATGCCGTTAAGGCCAATAGCTCTTTGGCACTGCTTAGTGTTATCGCTCAGTCTGGCTGCGGTTTTGACGTGGTTTCAAAAGGCGAGTTAATGCGTGTCATCAAGGCTGGTGGTAGCCCTGAGAAAGTGATCTACTCAGGCGTAGGCAAGCGAGAGGATGAAATTGAGTTTGCCTTAAGCCAAAAGATTAAATGTCTGAACATCGAATCAGAGTCAGAGATGTACAAGGTTGAGCAAGTGGCTGAGCGTATGGGCTTAGTTGCTCCTGTTGCTTTACGTGTAAATCCTAACGTAGATGCAAAGACACACCCATCTATTTCTACTGGCCTTAAGAAGAACAAGTTTGGTATTGCCTTTGAGGATGCCTCAAGACTGTATCGTTATATTGCTCAAAGCAAGCATCTTAATGCTAGTGGTATTGACTGTCATATCGGCTCACAGATGACCTCCGGCGCCCCAATTATTGAGGCGACCGACAAGCTCATTAGCCTCTACAAAGAGCTTTTAGAGATCGGTATTAAGATTGACCATATCGATATTGGTGGTGGCTTGGGTGTGACCTACAATGATGAGACCCCTCCATCCCCTTACGAGTACTTAGCTGCAGTTATTGCTCGTCTTAAGGATTTCGATGTCGCTATCTATTGCGAGCCTGGTCGTGCCATGGTTGCTAATGCTGGTATATTGCTTACCGACGTGCTTTACTTAAAGTCCAATACTGAGCGTAACTTCTGTATCGTCGATGCAGCTATGGGTGATTTGATTCGTCCTGCTCTGTATAACTCATGGATGAATATTATCCCAGCGCTCAAGCGTGACAAGTCAGATGCGCTTGAGGGTAGTGATGCAAATGGTAACCGTCTTTATGATGTCGTTGGTCCAATTTGTGAGTCAGATGACTTCTTAGGCAAGGATCGTCATTTAAATGTTAGAGAGGGCGATATCTTAGCTGTACGTGGTGCTGGTGCTTACGGTAGTACCATGTCATCAAATTACAACAGCCGTCCGCTGTGTGCTGAGGTATTAGTTGATGGTAGCAAGGCTTTTGTGATTCGCGAGCGTCAAAAAGAAGAAGATATGTGGCGCGATGAGCGCATGCTCGAGAACAGCACTAGCCACGACTTTAGCTAAAGTAGAGTCTTGTAGCCTCTAAGATTGGCAGGTGAAAAGACATTTTTCATCATCACATGGGCAAGGTAGATACCTTGCCTTATTTTTAATATGTGACTTAAGATAGCAAGGTCATTCAATACCCTTTGATGACCATAGCTTACGAAGGATCGAAGCTATTTCTATTTTGCCCAAGATTAATTATGCGAAGATAATTTGGGATAGAATCTGATAGCGCTGCGGAGTTTGTATGAAGATTAAATTTACCAAGATGCATGGTTTAGGCAATGACTTTATGGTCGTGGATGGAGTTACTCAAAAAGTATTCTTTAGTCCAGACCTGATTAAACGTTTAGGCGACCGTCATTTTGGTATTGGCTTTGATCAGCTCTTATTAGTTGAGCCTCCATACAATCCAGATCTAGACTTCCATTATCGTATTTTCAACCAAGATGGCTCTGAGGTGCAGATGTGCGGCAATGGCGCACGTTGCTTTGCCCGTTTTGTCTGTGAGCATGGCTTATGTAACAAAAAAGAGATTAAGGTCTCGACTATGGCAGGTGAGCTTACCTTAAAGCTTGAGGATGATAATGAAGTCGTAGTTAATATGGGTGTGCCTATTACTGACCCACAAAAAGTGCCTTGCACTTATGAGTCAGAGCAGACCATCTACACTATGGCTTTAGATGAGGCGCTAGCAAAGCAATCTTCCATCACCATTGGCGCTGTTTCTATGGGTAATCCTCATGCAGTTACTATAGTTGAGGATATTAATAACTGCGCTATCGATGTCCTTGGTCCTATTATGGAAAGTCATAGCGATTTTCCAGAGCGCGTCAATGTAGGCTTTATGCAGTTAGTATCTCGTGGTGAGGTTAAGCTGCGCGTCTATGAGCGTGGTTGTGGCGAAACTATGGCATGCGGCTCAGGTGCTTGTGCTGCTGCAGTAGTGGGTATGCTTCAAGGACACCTTGATAGCAAGGTCAAAGTACATCTGCCAGGCGGTACCTTATCTATTTCATGGGATGGTCCAGGGAAGCCAGTGATGATGAAGGGCCCTGCTACCACCGTCTTTGAAGGCACTATCATTGTCTAATTGGGCCAAGATTATATCTACAGGTGCAGATATTCATCATCTGCTGCACCAATAGACATAAGCTTGCCAAAAGTTACGTAAGCAACATGGCTTTATCAGTACAAGGTCATTTGCTTGAATGAACAAACATTTGTGGGCGTGGGCTGCATAGCTCGCGCTTTTGTTTTTATTGGGGTTATGGATATTTGCCATGAGCTTAAAACAAGACCAAGCACATAATGTCGCCACTGCAGCGCCGCATAATGAGCGCTCAGCTGTTAATCACGCTCATACTCCTAACCCTCAAGCACAAAGCCACGCCACTCCTCAAGCATCAGATACAAACCAAGTAGGACAGAGTATCCCTGTTCAAAACCAAGGATGGACAGGTGCTAGTGCTCCTATCATGCCCATGCCTGGTAGCAGCATGCCGTTTGCGGCCCCTGCTCAAATGCCTTTAACTCCTGAGCAAATGCAACAAGCCTATATGATGTCCATGGCTATGCACGCTCAGAGTATGCAGCCAAATGTCATGCAACCTGCTGCCATGCCACAGCCAGGTATGCCAAAGACATCCTTGCCTCAATCAGGTATGCAAGCAATCCCAATGCAACAGCTAGGTATGCCTCAAAGCCCAATGCCTGGAGCACAAACACCAGATAGCAATATGCCCAATGCATCTTTAGTACAAGGCATGGGGGCTAATGCAAACATGAGCGGCGCTAATCCAGCCATGATGCCTAATATGCCTATGCAGCAAGGCATGCCGATGATGCCAATGGTCAATCCTTTTATGACCATGGGCTTCATGCCTAATGCTATGCAACCACAAGCAGGTACTCCTAACCAAGCCGCCATGCAGCCTCAAGCAGGAGTTCCC
Source organism: Anaerobiospirillum succiniciproducens DSM 6400 (assembly GCF_000482845.1). Lineage (GTDB taxonomy): Bacteria > Pseudomonadota > Gammaproteobacteria > Enterobacterales > Succinivibrionaceae > Anaerobiospirillum > Anaerobiospirillum succiniciproducens. Next base: position 27,253 of record NZ_AXWV01000032.1, on the reverse strand, counting down.
AATCAAGCTGCCATGCAGGCAATTAACATGCAGCCCATGAACGTGCAGCCAATGAACATGGCGCAAGCAATGGGCACTCATGAGCCTATTAATGGTGCTATGCCAGCGCAAAGTATGTCATGGGAGCAGTACAACCAAGCCTTGATGCAGCAGCAAATGCTTATGCAACAGCAGATGCAGCAACAGCAAATGGCTATGATGATGCAGTATCAGCAAATGATGGCCATGCAGCAGATGCCAAACGCACCTGCAGGCGCTGCCATGCCGCAGATGCCAAATGCAACTGCAGGCGCTGTCATGCAGCAGATGCCAAACACATCTGCAGGCGCAGCCATGCAGCAGATGCCAAATGCACCGGCAGGCGCTGCCACGCAGCAGGTGCCAAATGCACCTGCAGGCGCAGCCATGCAGCAGATGCCAAACGCACCTGCAGGCGCTGCCATGCAGCAGATACCAAATGCACCTGCAGACGCTGCCATGCAGCAGCTGCCAAATGCACCTGCAGGCGCTGTCATGCAGCAGATGCAAAATGCATCTGCTAGCGTTGCTATGCAGGCTATCCCAAGCAAACCAATGGGCATGGCTATACAAAAAGAGCCTCATGGGGACAAGCCAGAGCCTGGCACCTCTACTCAAGATCATCATAGAGAGGTACAGGACAAAGATCATGGCCAAGATAATAGCAAGCTGCATGAGGCAAAGAGTACTTTAAAGACTCATGAAAGAGAGCAATCAGAGCTAACTAAGACAGATATTAGCGCTGATGATAGTCATGATCTTGCTCGAGAAAAAGAGCAAGAATGCTCTAAGAGCGATAGCAGTGTAAAGAGCGATAGTGCTCGTAGTAGTGAGACAGTATCTGACAAGGTAGGCAGCAAGCGTATCTCACAGTCAGCTCGATTCTTGGCGCTCATGGCTGAGGATGATGATGAACTCTTTGCGTTTATTGATAAGGACGATAAAGCTTCTGAAGAAGCTATCGATGAGCTATGGCGTCTAGACACAAAGAGTGATGAACAGTCCTCAGAGGTAGCCCATTTAGATGATGCTGTGGTGTGCGATACAGACGATGATTTATCTGATGTGGAGCATGCCTCTGAGCATATACAAGCTAAGCTAGCTGATCCTAAGTCTTCAGATATCGATGCTCAAGATGATGTCATAGATGAGATAGCTAAGATATCAGACGTTGCTGAGGCGTCTTTGAGCACATCCGATGACGATGAAAGAGGCTCATACGACTCATTAGCTAATGTGCCGCAAGATAGTAGTTCCTCTGATGATGGTGCCCAAAGGGCATTAGATGAGTCATGCCTGCAAGAAAGTAGTTCGCTGCCTGAGATTGAAGATAGCATCCATGTTAATGATGTAAAAGATCACCATGATAAAGACCTAGCCTCAAGCAAGCTATCGCTTGATGATCTGGTGGTTTCAGCTGATGATGAGGTCGACTTTAGCGCCATTGAATCTAAGCTAAAGGCCTCTGATAATCATATAGAATCGAGTGCTGATCTTGGACATGCGACAAGTGACCTCAATGCTAATGCAGCTGATGCACTTCATCTTAATGAAAGCGATGACAATATCGCTAAGCATGGAGCGGGCGCTGTAGGCGCAGACAATCTTGGTGATGCTATAAGCGCATTGCCTGTAGGCGCAGACAATCTTAGTGATGCGATGAGCGCATTGCCTGCTGACGCTAATAATCTTAGTGGTGCGATAAGCGCATTGCCTGCAGACGCTAATGATCTTAGTGGTGCGATGAGCGTATTGCCTGCAGACTCTGATGATCTTAGTGATGCTATGAGCGTATTGCCTGCAGACGCTAATGATCTTAGTGATGCGATAAGCGCGTTGCCTGCAAACGCTAATGATCTTAGTGATGCTATGAGGGCATTGCCTGCAGATGCTTGTGGAATTGAGGGCGGTGAGCAAGTTGCACAGGTACATGTCAAGAAGTCACTAGTTAGTACCGATACGGTGGAAGAGCGCTCGGAGTGGTCTGATGCGCAGTCCTCGGAAAGAGAGTCTATCAAGCGCCGTAATGGTCCTAAGGCGCGTGATAACTTTACTAAGCAAGAGCAGCAGGAGATTCAAGAACGCATAGAGCGTTTAGATGTGCGCATCGACAAAGATGTGTCACTTGAAGCGCTTAAGCAAATGCAAAACGAGTATCGAGCTGATGAGCGTACTGGTATGATCATCAACCCTCTTACAGGCCAGGCTCGTAACTGGGGCGAGATGGCTGAGTTCTTTGATAGCGATGAGGGATTGTATGCAGATGCTAATCTCTTTTTAAGCTACATTCGTTTTGAAAAGATGTATTCTCTGGCTACCTTTAAGGCTTACAAAGAAGTCCTCTCAAGAGTGATTAACTTGTTAAACAAACAAGTTGATGAAGGTCTGCCAGCAGTTACTTCTTGGGAGGGGCTATCAAAGCAGCAGATGCGTAAGATTCAACGTTTGTTTGCAATCAATAGCAATAACACTCGTTATTCAAGTGCGTCTGTAGCTCATTCTATCCATGCTCTATCATCTTTCTTTAAGTTTTTAATTAAAAGAGAGATCATCTCTAGCAATCCTATAGATTTCATTTCCCCTCCGAGAGTAAAAAACGCACTTCCGCGTGTATTATCTATAAATGAAATCGATCGTCTTACTTCAGAGCCGTTAACTACGCCGAATGATATAAGAGATAGAGCAGTTACAGAGCTCTTGTTCTCATCTGGCCTACGTGTCAGTGAGCTTGTTTCTCTAAATCTTGGCGATATCGACTTTGATATGAAAGAAGTACGTGTCACAGGTAAGGGCGATAAAACCCGCATCGTGCCTGTAGGCGAGGTGGCTTTAGATGCTATTCGTAAATACTTAAGCGTTCGTGATGAGTTCAAGCCTATTGAGGACGCTTTGTTCTTAAATCGTTTTGGCTATCGTATTACAACTCGAGCCATTCAATCGCGCTTTAAGAATGCAGCCATCAGAACAGGACTTGAAGGTAAGGTTACGCCGCATAAGTTGCGTCACTCTTTTGCCACTCAGCTTTTAAGTAATGGCGCGGACTTACGTTTAGTCCAAGAGATGCTAGGACACTCATCCTTGGCCGCAACACAGATTTATACCCATATGGATCTAGCAGCCTTAAAAGATGTGGTTGCTGCTGCGCACCCACGTGCCCAACCAAATGACCCTGTGCTTATTGAACAGACCCAAGATATGCTCGAAAACTCAGAAGAGCTACTAAAAGCCCTTGGATCTAGCAAGAAAGATCAGGTAAAGCGTGATCCTGTCATCTAAAAGAGAGAGCGTGTATGTATTCATGTACTATGCTCGCGCTTTAATGATGAGGGGGTGTTACTAAAGCATATGATGCTTTAGATGTGCGCAGCGTTTTTATGTGCTTAGGTGTTGTTTGGCACTTATCCTAGGCTCTTAGGTAGCTGCTTTCTTTGCTTCGTTATCTTTTGAGTGCCACATTTTTTATAAGGTTGTACAGATCATGCCTACATCATTGCTTGATAGCCTTAATGAACAGCAGCTTGAGATTGCTACTGCCGATCCTTGTGACATGTTTGTAGTTGCAGGTGCTGGTACAGGAAAGACTAAAGTATTGATCTCGCGTGTGGCATATCTTGTTAGTACTCAAGAGTGTAAGCCATGGCAGATCCTGGCGGTAACCTTTACCAACAAGGCTGCTGAGGAGATGCGTACCCGTCTAACGTTGGCCTTAGGCTGGGATGATGACGATGTTAAAAGCCTGGTCGTAACAACCTTCCATGGTCTGTGCAATAAGATCTTGCATCGCCATGCGATTGAGGCGGGACTACCAAGTGAGTTTTCGATCATTACCACCTCAGATCAAAAGACATTACTAAAGCGTATCTACACTCAATACGGCATTAAGAACAATGAGTCTTATGGCGATTTGAAAGATGGTGAGGTTGACCTACGCACAGTACTCAATCGTATCAATCAGGATAAGCAAAAGGACATAAGTCCAGCAATTGATCCAAAAGTACTTAAGGCTGTAAGAGCTTCGCTTGCAGATAACTGGGAATCATACTCTAGTGAAGAGCTCTATCAGATTCTCTTTGCATGTTACTGCCAAGAATGTGAGACCTCTAGCGTCTTAGACTTTAATGATCTGCTCAATCGTACCAAGAAGCTCTTGTTGGAAAACTCAAGCATTCGACAGTATTACACCCGCCGCTTTAAGTACATCTTTATCGACGAGTTTCAGGATACCAATACCATTCAGTATCAGATCGTCATGCTAATTAAGAATCAGTACAACCATTTAATGGTGGTGGGCGATGATGATCAGGGTATCTATGCATGGCGTGGTGCTGATATTGCCAATCTGCAGCGTATTGAGCGAGATCTGCCAAATATCAACAAGCATGAGCTGACCATTAACTACCGTTCAACACAAAACATTCTGAACTTTGCAAATGCCATAATTGCCTATAACTCAGATCGTATTATTGAGAAGTTCTTAACTGCACCTGATATTTATAAAGAGCTTTCTAAAGCAGACTTGCAGTTGCTGCTGTCACTCCCAAAAGATAAGGTCATAGAGGCCATTAAGTTTGTCTGTTCTGATGAGACTGGCTCTGTAAAATCTGCAGCTCATGGTGCAATTGTAGAAGACAGTTTTAATGCAGGTAGTGAGTTACTCTCTGATGATGTTGAGGAACTGGGTGCTTCTAGTGGCATAACTTTTAGAGTAGAGCCGTACAGTGCTGATTACTTTAAACAGTTAGAAAGTGTTGATGGCTATCATGGCGCTCTTGAGCAAATGACACCTTCAATGCGCAAAATGGTTATTGAAGCACTGATCTTTAATCACACCATTTCTGATAACAAGGTAAAAAAACGTATCAAGCATACTTGGCAATTGCAGCAAAAAGATACTCCTGTAGTAAATATCGTAAGGTGCAGTTCTGATGCGGCTTTTGTAAGTCGTGTTCTAGAGATCTTGCAAGCTAAGGGCTATGAGTACAAAGACGTTGCAGTGCTCTATCGCAATAACTCGCTTTCATCTCCTATTGAAAGCATGCTGCTTAATAGTCATATTCCATATCAGATCTATGGTGGCACCAAGTTCTATGAGCGTTCTGAGATTGTCTTAGTGCTCTGTTATTTGCGCCTCATGGTTAATCCAAAGGACGACATTGCCTTTGAGCAGGTCTTAAATGTCCCACGTAGAGGTATGGGTGAGGCTTATCTGCAGAAGATTAAGCTCTATGCTCGAACCTGCGGCTTGTCATGCTATGAAGCTTTGAGTATGGCATTTAGATCAGGCGATCGCTCAACTACCAATGCCTTTAAAAAAGCCATTCCGTTTTATGAGCTGATTGAGTCGTTAAAGAAAAAGATGTACACCACCAAGCTGCCTGATTTAATTAAGCTGGTGATTAGTGAGTCTGGTCTTGATGAGTACTTTATGTCTTTAGATACCAAGGAGCACTCTGCTCGTTTTGGTGTATCTCGTATGGACAATATTGAACAGCTTATTATTAATGCGGAGGCTCTGCAAGAAAAGCCAACTAGCAATCTCAATGAGTTAGCTTTGCGTATTGAGGATGCTCTCATTGGTGATGATGGAACTGAGATCTCAAGCTATGAGGCTTTCTTACAGTCAATTCGCGATGACGATGATGCAGAGCCAGCCCCAGCTGTAGCGGCGATTTACACCGAGGTTAGTGAGAGTAGAGATTCTCAAGATGAGTCTAATGAGTCTGTGTCAGGGTTAACTTCTATCGCTGAGAGTGAAGGGCTTTTATCTAAGGCTCAAAAATCACCAGTTAAAGCTGTTAAAGCTACAAAAGAGCCATTTATGAATATGGATGGTCACAATAAAGATCATGATGGTGATGCTAAAGAGAGTGCAGATCATGCACAAGTACTTAGAGAGCAGAGCAAGATCGTGCTTGACGATGGCACTGAAATTTCGCAGTTTGATTTGCTCTTAAACTTTATATCTGGCGTGGCTTTGATTAGCTCAGCTGAGTCAAATGAAAAGGGTCAAAACGGCGTGGTTGATGACAATTCAGTTAAGCTCATGACGATTCACTCAGCTAAAGGCTTGGAGTTTAAGGCAGTCATCTGTGTTGGCTTTGAGGAAAACATTTTGCCATCACGCTTAAATAAAAATATAGAAGAAGAGCGTCGTTTAGCTTATGTTGCTGTAACACGTGCCAAGCAAGAGTTATTTGTAGGCTATTGTTTACAACGTAGTAGTTACGGTTATCCAGCAGAGAAGGTACATATAAGTCGCTTTATTGAAGAGGCAGTGGGCCTTCTCAAGGATATGGGGACTAAGCCATATGCTATCAAAAAGGTAAACTAGCTTATCTAAGATAGTTGAGCTTATGGCGGCTTTTAATAATGGCAAATACGTTGGCCACTACTTCAAGTAAAAATGATAAAGGCAGCTTGAAGCTGCCTTTATCGTATGTGATGAGCACCGTGCGCGACACAATGAGTATTAGAGATCCTTCTTTGGGATCACCATGTCCGCAGGGTTAGCCTCAAAGACGCTACCCCACTCGCATGCATCGTAACAGGCACCGCACTCTACGCAAAGATCTGGGTCGATAGTGTGTTTACCGTCGACGATAATAACAGCATCGCATGGACAAGCTTCAATGCAAGCATCGCATGCAGTACAAGTATCTTGATCAATGTAGAACATTAGTGTCCCTCTGTAGTGAGTCTAGCGCTCTCAGGTAAAAGTTATCAGCTTATGCCTGATGCGAGTAAGTAATTTGTATTAAAGCTTTAGCTAAAGTACGGTATCAAGGCTAAGCTTAACTAAGCAGTACTTAGTGAGTTACAAATTAGTATTAGTGCCAAGGCATGAGACTTTGGCAGTCTGATGGCAGTAAACATCCGCAATAGATCATAGGCTTTTGTACGCACTATACAAGTGCTATCAAAACAAGCTTTAGCTTAAAGTATGCGTTCGTCTTATCATAAGATCATGCATACGATTAATGAAGGAAAAGTTATTTTGACAAGAGTCTAGATGGTAATCTGTTAGGATGATGCACACAAAGAGTATGATAGTGGCGCAATTTACACATGATACCATGGTGTAATTTAAGCAAACTTTCTTTGTCTTTACTTGCGACATCATTCCTTATTGTACTTTCGGCCTTAATTGAAGATGTGAGTCATGCAAAATATTCTTGAAAATCTGCAACAGGTACACAATCAAATTAGTTCATCATGTACCTCATCTGGTCGTGATGTAAGTACGGTAAAACTCTTGTGTGTGAGCAAGACCAAGCCTGAACAAATGATTAAAGAGGCCTATGCCGCAGGTGAGCGTTATTTTGGCGAGTCCTATGCTCTTGAGGCTGCGCAAAAGATAGAGTCTTTAAAATCTCAGGGCTTTAATGACATAATTTGGCATTTTATTGGCCCAATTCAGTCGAATAAAACTAAACACATTGCCGCTCATTTTGATGTGGTAGAAAGTCTTGATCGTATTAAGATTGCTCAGAGACTAAGTGATCAGCGTCCTGATGATTTACCGCCTTTAAAGGTGATGATTCAGGTCAATATTTCTCATGAAGATCAAAAGCAAGGTTGTGATGAACATGAGGTAGAAGAGCTTATCAAAGCCACCTCAGTTTTACCTAAGCTTGAAGTGATAGGATTAATGGGCGTGGCTCGAATTGATGCAGATAAAGATGAGCTAGAGCAATCATTTAATAGCCTTAAAGCTCTGCGCGATAGATTAAGCGCCACATATCCAAATTTAACTGAGCTATCTATGGGTATGACCCAAGATCTGGATGAGGCTATTGCCTGCGGCTCAACCGAGGTGAGGATTGGCTCAGCTATCTTCGGTGCTCGCGAATATCACAAGTAAGGATCGTGCTTGATAAGATATCATCTTACGCAGAGTACTAATCTTAATTTTTAATTAAACTTGAGTCTAACTTCGGTTGTCTTGCTATAAGAGCAATGTTTGAGTGGAAAGAATGGAACAGCTGAACATCGCCTTTATCGGTGGAGGCAATATGTCCTCCTGTATCTTCAATGGCATTATCGCTACCCGTGGTAACGTCGATAATATTATTGTGAGCGGCCCTCATGTAGAGAAGCTCGAGCACTTTGCTAATAAAGGTGCCACAGTAACTGCCGACAATATACAGGCCTTAAGAGAATCTAAGATTATCTTCTTAGGCGTAAAGCCACAGATCATGCCTGATGTTTTAGAAGAGATTAAAAATAGTGGTGTTGATTACTCAGACAAGCTGTTCATCTCCATGGCGGCAGGCTTTAAGTTTTCTGCCTTCTTCTCTCGTTTAGGTGCAGTTCGATTAATTCGTATTATGCCTAACACACCAGCTAAGTTAGGCTTAGGTGTTACCTCAGTTGCCTTAGATAAAGGCGCTACCAAGGCTGATGAGGAGTTGTGCTTAGAGCTCTTAAAGGGCCTTGGCAAAACTGTACTTACTGATGAAGAGGGTATTAACAGCTTGGGCGCTTTAGCAGGCTCTGCTCCTGCATTTTTATATCGCTTTATGGAAGCTTTAATTGCAGAGACTCAAAAGAAAGGTTTTTCAGCCGAACAGTCACGTCAGATTATTGAGGCTATGGCCCTTGGCACTGTTCAAATGGTCATCAACAATCAAGATCAAAGTGTATCAGCCTTACGTGAGGCGGTAACTTCTAAAGGTGGTACCACCTTCCAAGGTCTGTCAAAAATGACCGAGTATCATTTTGAAGAGATGATGTCTGAGGTTATTGAGGCATGTCTACGTCGTACTCGTGAATTTGAAGACATGTTTAAATAAGCTCAAAAGATGAGTAATTTAGCCCTTATTGAGGCGCAAAAATAGATTTCATGATGCCTTGCCATATATGACAGGCATTAAGTTAAGTATTTAGGATTGATTATGTCACTTTCAATGTTTTGGAATCTCATGTACATCGTGACTGCTGTCGTGATGTTATTCCAGTTTAGGGCTTTGCTGCAGAGTTCGTCAGCTAACTACTACCATCCTATGGTGCAGGCTGTTACTAAGCTTACTAACCCATTAGTAAATATCCCTGTATGGCGTCAGGCTCGTATGGGCTCATTTTTCATCGCTGGCTTTATTGTCGCCATGATTATTTCTCTAGCATGGTGGCTGCTCTCTGCATTACTCTTTGTAAAGCTGCCAATTGTGTATGCTCTTTTTGCTTCTGTCATTCTCTTTATTAAGAGCTTTGGCTATCTTGTGATCTGTTTGCTGTTAGTTCAGGCCCTGTGCTCATGGTTGCCAGCAACTCGAGAGTTTGGTTACACCTTATCTCAGGCAACTGAACCAATCACTAGCCCGGTACAGCGCATCATCCCACCAATTGGCATGATTGATATTTCTTTAATGGTAGTGCTGTTACTCATTTATGGCGCAAACGCACTGATTTACAAGATCTTAGCCTCTGTAAGTCCTGAGCTGTTCTTACTCTGGCGCATGATGTAGCCTCTGTACTAGCCTCTCTTTAAGCCATAGCGTACGCGTCGTTACGCTTAATGCGTTATATACGTCTAATGTATGGCACTTAGCGACATGCCAACGTCTCATGATTTTTAGATTGAGGCTAGGCAAGAATTTTGATAGTTTTGTCGTTTCTTTGATACAATGACTTGCTATTTTTTCCGCGATGTACAGGGGTTTTGACCTGTATATGTCTTTGTAACGGAGCTCTCAATGACTAAATATTTGGCCCTCGGCGCTTTTGCTTTGTCGTTACTTCTTAGTGCTTGTAGCAGTGGTCCTAATGCTGATGAAGTACCAGATGTATCTCCAGAGAACCTCTATAAAGTAGCCCAGACAACCATGGCCTCTGGTGAGTTTGATACAGCTCGTCGTTACTTAGAAGCAATCGACTCTCGCTACCCATTTGGTGACTTTACCTCTCAGGTACAGCTTGACCTTATTTACGTTTATTACAAGCAACGTGAGAGTGAGCTTGCCTCAGCTCAGGTAGCACGTTTCATCCGCTTAAGCCCAACTCATCCAAACATTGACTATGTTTACTACATGAAGGGCTTAATTGAGATGCAAAAACGCGCCGACATGTTCCAGGATTTCTTAGGCTTAGATCGCTCACAAAAGGATCCTACTGAGTTCATTAACGCGTTTAACACTTTCAGCGAGTTAATCGAGTCCTATCCTGATAGCCTCTATGTTGCAGATGCTCGTCAGCGTATGATTTTCATCAAGCGTGAGTTAGCTAAGCATGAGCTCAATATTGCTCGTTACTACTACTTACGTGGCGCTTATGTTTCTGCTGCTACCCACGGCCGCAATATCGTACATAGCTATCGTAATACTCCAGCTTTAAAAGAAGCTTTAGATATCATGATTAAGAGCTATGACAAGCTCGGCTTAAAGGAAGCTAAGGCCAACACCATTCAGCTGCGTGATGAGACCTTCCCTGAGGGCTATAGACCAAAGTTTATGGCTAACGAGACTCTGCCAGTAGATGCTGCAGGTAATGACATTAAGGGTGTTTACAACTTCGTAGTTGATGCTCCTATGGCAGACCGCATTTACTTCTGGCGTCAGTTCAAGCCAATTAATCGTTTCGAGCGTGATGCTAAGATGCGTGCTGAAGCTTTACGTCAGATTCAAGAAGAAAAGATGGCTAAGATGCAGCGTCAGAACTAATTAAATAGTTCTTTAATCTGAAAAGCGCTTGATGAATTAATTTCATTTAAGCGCTTTTCATCAAGAGTTAAACTCAGCCTTGCAAGGTAGGGGCTTAGATTGGCTCTTGATTGTGAAAAAGACACTTTTGGTGTAGTTTTAGGCCCGTTAATGCGGGTTTTTTCGTTTTTGTACCATGCAAGTTCTATCTTATGCATATGAGTTAGCAAAGATTAGTGCTGTTTACAGGCAAGTCATTTAGCTATCTGCATGCAAAGATATATGCGGCATTTTTATGAGTACCATAAGATGGCAAGTCGTGAGTTCCACTATGATCCACCGTTAATTCCATTTTTGGACATCCTCCATGAGGATAGTGACATCATGGTGGTGAATAAGCCTTCTACAATTTTGTCTGTACCAGGCAAGCTCAAGATCCATCATGACAGTATCATGTCGCGTGTTAAGAGCATGTATGAAGATGCCTTTGCCGTGCATCGCCTCGATTACGGTACCTCAGGTGTGATGGTGGTGGGGCTAAATAAGCCAGCCGTATCAGCCTTGGGTAAGCAGTTTATTTCTAGAACGGTAAAGAAGGTCTATGTAGCTTGGGTTGATGGCAAGCTTGAGGGTATTGGAGCGGTAGATCTGCCTTTGATTTTGGACATTAATAACCGTCCTTTCCAAAGCGTTAACTTTGAAGTAGGCAAAAAGGCTCTCACTTACTATGAGGCCATGTACTACGATGAGCAAAAAGATCGCACCTTTGTCCGCCTCTATCCGCAAACCGGTCGCTCCCATCAGCTGCGTGTGCATATGCAGCAGCTAGGACACTCAATCTTAGGCGATCACCTTTACGCTAATGACAGAGTGTTTGAGTGTGTACCACACTTAAACCTCCATGCATGTTTACTAAGCTTTGAACATCCAAGTACTGGTCAGTTATTACGTTTTGCAGCACCAGCACCTTTTGATATACCTGAGTCTTGTCCTATCGACCTTAACTGGTTAGATGTTGACCTTGAGCCTTTAGTGCAAAAGGTTACCAACACTATGCTCAAGCCAACTGACAGCGACGTCAAAAGCTCCGCCTCTGTTCAAGCTCAAGCTAATTGCCAAGCTGAGGCTAATGGCCAAACTCAGGCTAATGGCTAAACAGGCTAATGAGCAAGCTGAGGCTAATGGCCAAGCTCAAGCTAATGGCCAAACTCAGGCTAATAGCTAAGCGGGTTGATGGATAAGCTGAAGCTAATGGCCAAGCTGAGGCAGGCGCGATTGTCGATGACTCATGAGTCAGCAGCAGGTTTAGAAAACGCCAAAAACAAAGGCCCAGACAGCATAATGTTGTCAGGGCCTTTGTTTTAGGTCATGAGAGTGTAACTGACACTATTTTTTGCCAAGGTGGCGTTTGATAAGAGCAAATGCAGCCTGAATATCTTGAGCCTTTTGGGTATACATGCTCACCATTTCAGGAGGCAGACCCTGAGAGGCTAAGCGATCAGGGTGATACTTAAGCATCAGTTTCTTATGGGCTCTACGGATATCTTCCCATGAAGTATCTTTAGTTACTCCAAGAATCTGATAGGCGTTGTCGAGATCAGAGCTTGAGTGAGACTTGTAGCTGTATGAGTCAGATGATGAGCTGTTTGACTCATCTTGATCGTAGCCATACTTTTCGTAGTTTTCGTAACTTTGGTTGCCATAGCTGCTGTAGCTACCCTGATTACCCTGACTCTGATAATGACTTTGGCGAGACTTAGCGTATTCTCTAGAGAAGTTGGCAAACTGCATTTCGGCGATACGGACGCGAATCAATTGCTCCATGTGGTTAAGAGGAATGCCTAATGCCTGAGCTACTTCTAAGAGGCGTTTGTGTTCACCATCCTCAATTACCTGATCTGCCATGGCGATGGATACTTGAATTTCCATCAGGTATGACACGATAGTGCTAGAGCTGTTACCAAATACTGAGTAGAGTTTTTGTGCCTCACGATAAAGATCGAAATGATCTTTCTTACCTAAATTGAAGCTTTCAATAGCTAATGAGCGCATGGCATCATCAAGCTGCATCACCTTCATAAAGTACTCAGCTTGATTGATATGAGATTGATTAATGCGGCCTGCGCCACGGGATACGTAGCCCATCAAACGATAGGTAGTTTTAATCAGGCGCTCACGTGCATACGGATTGATATTAGTGCCGGTAAATGCATTACGTGCCTGTGTATGTCTTTGTACCATTTCGTTGCGTGGCTTATCGTATAAGAAATAGCCAAGGGCAAAGCCGATGAAAAAGCCAACACCGCCAAATAAAAAACCAATTAGACCGCCAATAATACGGCCTTTCCACGAGATAACATTTGAACTCATGAGTAATAAAACCTATTTGATTTCTGACCCGCTTTTATGAAATACACAATTGAGGTCATGCCTATCAAGATTAGGCCCAATTAGAAACAATAATCTTTATGCAGGAGCATGAGCTCATAATATCCTTGCTAGCCCCTGAGTATCTATATGTTCCCATGTTTAGGACAGATTAAGCTTAGTAAGCGGCATTTGCCATGATCTAAACTGCATATAGTTAGAACAAAGTGCCGCGCTTTTTACTATCTAAGCTAACACTTTTAGCTATCTAAGTTATTTCTTTAGCTATTCAAGCTATTAGTTTTATCTTCAAGGTAGACGTTTAAATCATTAAGACGCTCTACAGTACCTACATCAAACCAACGTGCACTTAGCACTGATGCTGTAATCTGTTTCTCTTCAATCCAGCGATCAAAATAAGGACGCAATGGCTCACGGCTCACTGCTCTACCTGCAAAAGCTTGGGGGTGATACCAGGCAAAACCTGCAAAGGTATAGTCAGAGCCGTAAATTAGATCGCCACTGTCTGATAAGGCAAAGTCACCTTTGGAGTTGTGGGCTGGATTGCTGGTCAAAAAGAGATGAGCAAGGCGTTGTTGCTTAGCAATTTGTTCTGGGCAAGGCAGCAGAAAATCATATGGGGTATCTAAGAAGATATCTCCATTAATCACGAGAAAAGGCTCTGATCCAAGTAAAGGCAGCGCCTTGATAATGCCTCCAGCAGTTTCAAGACCATCTGCATCCTCAGCACTTACAGAAATCTTCAGTCCAAAAGGTGAGCCATCTTGAAGATAGTCGAAGAGTACATCTTTAAGATAGGCTCCATTGACTACAAGATCAGTAATGCCAATTGCTTTGAGCTTATCAAAGTGGTGCTCAAGCAAAGTTTTTCCGCCAGCCTGCACCATAGGCTTAGGTATGGTGGCAGTGATAGGTCGCAAACGTTTGCCTTGTCCTGCTGCTAATATCATGGCACGCATAGTTTATCCTTATCCTTGCTATAACAAGTATCATCATTCTAGCTATGGCATATGCAATAAGCTAGCTTTCAGGTGCGAAAAGCCAATAATCCATTACTTTAAATAAGTGATAATTCTGGAAAGATGATGCACCAGTTTAGATCGTTAACTGTATTTGTATGTTTAATTTCTAGATATATGTGACTTGATTAACAATTAGAGCGATTCACTACTAAAGGCGTTATGTGGCTAATCTAGACTAAGTACGTTAATAGTTTTTAGTCAGTGGTTTAGCCATAAGTAGCAACATGCTTTGGTTAGGCTCTGGCCATAATTGCATGTGGAGATCACGATGTTAAGAAAGTTTGCCCTAGGTCTGTTTATTACTGCCTTTGCTTGTGCAGGTGCCAGCGCTGCCACATTTAAATATCAAGAAGAAGGCTACAGTGGTTCTCTTGAAATTAATCAAACCAGCCCTGAGAGCTATTCACTTAAGATAGACACAACTCAAGTCACTAACTTCCACACTTGTGAAATTGATAGCCGTAGTTGTTCTTTAGTCGATAACAACATTTTAATCTGCGACTTAGTCGATCACGAATCAACTCCAGTTGTGGCCAAGCTCTACGTTAATGGTGTCAAAGTAATTTCTGGTGATAGAGATGGGCTATGTGGCCTAAACGGCAACTTCTTTGGCTTATATAAGTAGGTCACTGTCCAAGCTGCTAATAAGTAGTATTGTGTACATGTGCTTCAACTCATCAAAAAAAGCGTCATATTAATTCTCAAAGCCTGCAGATTTTTATCTAAGATCGCAGGCTTTTTTGTTGAACGCTAAAGCCATATTGGGCGCATCAAAGGCCTCACGACACAAATAACGCCTCTAGCATCTAGTAGCTGAGTCAAATGAGCATGCCATATTTATCGAGGGCTGTAATGTGGCACTAAATATACACTGTAATGAGCCACTACATTTACATCCAAGGGGATATTTATCTTGAGTTTGTTTACAGGTATCAAAGGGAGTAGTGCTGAAGCTTTTAACTATGGGGGTGTATAAACAAAAGCGGCACTGACCACGTTAAAGGTGGACAGTGCCGAAGTAAGGCAGGATAGCGTAGATGCACTATGGGTAGTGTCTCTAGCAAAAAGGTAAGCGTAGCCTATGCTTTTTAAGAAATGTTAAACCTTGCCCTGAATCTTAGTCTCAAGGAAAGCTTTGAAATCTGTAAGCTCATCAAACTTAGCGCAGTTAGCAAGCAGGTAGTTTAAGACACGTGGAAGGTCTTTTAAGTATCCAGACTTGCCATCACGTAAGTTAAGTCGATTGAACAGGCCTAGCACCTTGATATGACGCTGAATTGCGCAGATGTAAACAAAGCGTGCAATGTCTGCCTCAGTTACCTTCTCACCATCAATGATGCCAGAAGCACTATAGACACGATGTAAGTGGCCTATTAACATCTGACGTAACCTATCTTCAATCTCGAAGTAGCAATCATAGGCTAAAGAGGCTAAATCGTAGCCAATTGGGCCTAAGACCATGTCCTGATAGTCAAGGATAGCTAGACGAGAGAGAATTGATGGCTCACCACCGCCTGGGGTTACGAACATGATGTTGCGGCTGTGGAAGTCGCGGTGCATAGCACGCTGCGGCTGCATAGCACACTGAGCAGCAATAAAGTCAAAAGAGCGCTTAAGTATCTCATTTTCAACATCGCTCAGCTCTAAATGTAGCGTCTTATCTAAAAGCCACTCGGTGAAGATGCCCATTTCCATCTGCATAAAGTCATGATCAAACTTAGGCAGATTTTGCATGGTCACATAATCACTCTCATCAAAGCTATATTCAGGGATGATTTGTGCCATAGAGGCGTCATCTTGTTGAGATTGTGCTTTCTTTTGAGCAATTAATGCTGCTTCTTCTTTAGAAAAAGGCATGCAACCAATCTTGGTCATCTCTACGACAGCCTTAAAGAGGTAGGCTGGCCTAAGGTCCTCTTGCAGGGTCTTGAACAGATCACGATCACCAAAGTCCTCGAGCACCATAAAGCCTTGTTCAATATCACAGGCAACAATGGCAGGGACTAGGACTTTAGAGTTCTTAAGAGCATGGTTGATTGCAAAGAACTCACGGTTCTTTTGTGTCTCGGGCGGAGCATCCATAACGATGACCGAGCCTGAGTAGGCGCTAAAGCCTTTTTTCACACCAGCCTTATCACAAAGCTCGTTGAACTTAGCCTCATCGAGCTTTAAGCGATAGTAACGGCGGAAAGAGGCGTCACCATTGAGTGGAGCTAAAGAGCCTGCGCACTGACAGCCACAATCGCAAGGGTTGCAATCAGAGCAAGGAATGTCGCAGGACTTTAAGAATGCAATTAGTTGGGAATAACGATCAGACACGTTTAAATACTAAATCCCACACTCCGTGGCCTAAACGCTCGCCGCGCTTTTCAAACTTGGTGAGTGGACGCCATTCAGGACGCGGGATATAGCCTCCAGATGGGTTGGTATTCTCAAGACCTTCAGCGGCATTTAAGCACTCAAGCATCTGCTCTGCGTACTCTTGCCAATCTGTGGCCATACGGATGTTGCCACCATGCTTTAAAAGTGGGGTGACAAGCTTTAAAAACTCTGGGTTGACTAAGCGACGCTTGTGATGGCGTGCTTTTGGCCAAGGATCTGGAAAGAAGATTTGTAAAATGTCGATGCTTTCAGGGCCTAAGCACTTAGTTAAGACCTCAAAGGCATCGTACTTAATTACCTTGGCATTGGAAATCTGAGCTTCTTCAATAAGCATCATACAGGCACCAACACCAGGTGGGTGTACTTCGATTCCGAGATAATTTCGCAATGGGTCTTTTTGCGCCATTTCAACAAAGGATGCGCCCATGCCAAAGCCAATTTCAACCACTAATGGAGCTTCACGACCAAAGATAGCAGCAGTGTCTAAGCGCTCAAGTGAGCTTACATCAACTGCATACTTTGGAGAGAGTTCTTCTAAAGCCTTGGTCTGAGCATTGGTCATACGACCAGCGCGGATGACGAATGACTTAACGCGGTGGTTCTTGTGCTCGTTATCATCGCCTTGAGCGGCACACTCGCCTTGTGAATCACAGGCTTGCTCTTGTTTGTTAAGGTCAAGTTCTTGGGAGTCTAACCCATTACGGATATCTTCAGTCATAAAGCCTTTTTTAAAAAAAACAAAAATGCCGTCGCGTTTCAGCCTTAACAAGCTAACATGTGCTTATTAATCTGAGAAGTGACGGCCAAGACAATAGAATATTCGCACTATGCACTGCAAGCGTATGCTTATGAGTATGCTCAATTATGATCTAAATTTAGATCAGCTGCAGTTCCTGCATAGCGCTCTTAATGGCGCTCTTAGTCTCATCGCTAAGTGGCATAATAGGCAGACGAACCTCATCAGAGCATAAGCCTAATAAAGATACTGCGTACTTAGCACCTGCTGGAGATGGCTCACGGAACATGAGGCCGTGGAGCTTCATGAGCTTGTCTTGTAATTCACGAGCTTCAACCCACTTATTTTGTGCAGTGAGCTCTTGAACTTGATGGACTAAGTGAGGGGCAACGTTGGCAGTAACAGAAATACAGCCTACACCACCTGCTACGTTATAGCTAACCTGGGTGGCGTCTTCACCAGATAACCAGGTAAAGTCTTCACGCTTGATTAAAGCGCGTTCAAGCCATGGTCGAGCTAAATCACCTGTAGCGTCCTTAACACCTGCAATACGTGGCAGGGTAGCAATTTTAGCTAAGGTTTCTGGCAGGATGTTAACTACTGCACGGCCTGGGATATTGTAAACAAAGATCGGCAGGTTAGTCTCGTCATGAACGAGCTTAAAGTGCTGATATAAGCCTTCTTGGTTTGGACGATTGTAGTAACCGGCTACATGTAAAAGACCATCGGCACCAGCCTTTTGAGCCTCTTGAGAGTAGTGAATGGCTTCCATTGGATTGTTAGAGCCAGCACCTGCCATAACTGGGATACGTTTTTTGGCAGCTGAGGCAACAATCTCGATAACCTTGGAGTGTTCTTCTGAGGTGAGGGTAGGGCATTCGCCTGTAGTACCTGCAGGTACAAGACAGTCGGTGCCGTTTTCAATGTGCCACTCAACCAAACGCTCTAAAGCCTGCTCATCAAGCTTACCGTTTTTAAACGGTGTAATAAGAGCAACTAGGGATCCGTGAAACTTGTGCATATCAGCTCCGTGTGGGACGAAAAGTGTCATCTAGACTAAGGAGCTAGCAAAAGCTCCTATAGCTTAATGATCCAGTGTATAGCAGGGTCAATGCACAGTGCTTGAAGCAGGGATACAAAGACTCTTGTTAATCTTGCGTACAAAGCTTCATTACAAAGGGCAGCAAGCGCCAGCATGACTATATGAAGCGAGCCATGAAATATACATGACCTTGTGTTAACAATTTTAAGCAACGCAAGGCAGTCTATAAAGATCAAATATAGCTATACGCACTGTTTTTGCGATTTTTGCGCCCTTTTACTCCCTAATTTGCACCTGATAGCGCCAAAGTTGTGCAACAATCACATTCTCGCCTTGGTAAAGTTAGTTTTTGCATCATACTGGTGCACTTACTAAGTTCTTAGTGTTTCAACCTTTAATGACAAAGGCAGCAAGGCAGTGAATATTGGATAAGCACAACGACAAAGAGCAGCTCTCCTCTCTAGCAAAATATGAAAAGCCCGCACGAGGCGGGCTTTTCAATACTATGGGCTTACATGAGTACAGCGCACTTGTAATCTCTTAGATGTCTTTGACATCTAAGAGTGTTAGCCCATGTAAGGCTCTAAGAATCAAGATAAGCTAATGAAAGCATCATTGCCTCTTAGCATTTAGAGCCTCATGTTGCGTACAACAAACTAGAGCGGCTTAAAGGTACTCTTACTTGTTGTTTTGCAGACGTAAGGTTGGGAATAAGATTACGTCACGGATGGTGTGGCAGTTAGCAAAGAGCATAACTACGCGATCAATACCGATACCCTCACCAGCAGTAGGAGGCAGACCGTGCTCTAAGGCTACAATGTAGTCCTCATCGTAGTACATAGCCTCGTCATCACCGCACTTCTTCTGCTCTGCCTGCTGACGGAAACGACCTGCCTGATCATCTGGATCGTTAAGCTCAGAGAAGCCGTTACCCATTTCACGGCCGCCAATGAAGAACTCAAAGCGATCGGTGAAAGCTGGGTTTACGTCAGAACGGCGAGCTAATGGAGAAATCTCAGCTGGGTACTCAGTAATGAAGGTAGGCTGCTGTAACTTAGACTCAGCAACTTCTTCGAATAAGGCAGCAATGTAGTGACCTAATACCCAACCCTTATTCATCTCAACGTGCAGCTTCTTACACCACTCGCGTGCCTTGTCCTCATCTTCAAGATCTTCCATAGTGATCTTGCCATCAGAGTACTTAACAATAGCCTCACGCATGGTCAGACGCTCAAATGGCTTAGCAAAGTCGAGGTCTAAGCCCTCTTCGCCTTCCTTGCCATAGTGAACCTTGGTATCGCCTAAAACATCTAAGGCCATCTTACGGAAGAGGTCTTCAGTAAAGTCGATGAGATCGTTGTAATCATGATAGGCCATATAGAACTCAATCATGGTGAACTCTGGGTTATGACGAACGTCGATACCCTCGTTACGGAAGTTACGGTTGATCTCGTAAACACGCTCAAAACCACCCACAACCAGACGCTTTAAGTAAAGCTCTGGTGCGATACGTAAGTACATGTCCATATCGAGGGCATTGTGGTGGGTGATAAATGGCTTAGCGTTAGCACCACCTGGGATGACGTGCATCATAGGAGTTTCAACTTCCATGAAGCGAGCCTCATCCATGTAACGGCGGATAAAGGAAACAATCTTAGTACGGATCTGGAATGCACGACGGGACTCTTCGTTAGCAATCAGGTCTAAGTAACGCTGACGGCAACGTGCCTCTTGATCTACTAAGCCCTTGTACTTCTCAGGCAGAGGACGCAGAGCCTTTACTAACAGACGCAGTGAGGTAACGTGCAGGGTAAGCTCACCAGTCTTGGTCTTGAAGGCATAGCCAGTAACACCAATGATGTCACCTAAGTCTAACTTCTTGAAGAGCTCCTGGTACTGACCCTCTGGCAGAGCATCGCGGGTAACGTATACCTGAATCTTACCGCCCATATCCTGTAAGGTAGCAAAAGCAGCCTTACCCATGATGCGGCGGGTCATGATACGACCAGCGATAGTGTAGGTGTTCTTCTCTTGCTCAAGGGTGTCAGCATCTTTATCTGCGTTAGCCTTGACGATGTCGCAAGAAATGGCATCACGGTGGAAGTCGTTTGGATAGGCTTGGCCTTGCTCACGTAAAGCAGCAAGCTTCTCGCGGCGCTCAAGAATTTGAGAGTTGGTGTTCTCAGTGTTTGGAGTAGTAGCCTGAGTCATGGTCGTTATGGATCCTGGTTAAAAGGCTTAAAAAATTCTGTAAAGATAATCTTATGCCTTACAAGAGCATCTAGATTATCTTGTTTAAGGCTCTATCAAGCACATACACTATTGATGCACTTACTATCAGTATGTTTGACCTTGTAACTTACCTAAGTTACAGGACTGATAAGAGCACAGTGAATTTTGTTGCGTGTATGGACTTAGCTTTAATCGTACAAATAGCCTTAACTATAGGCCTTGCTTTAAGCTTGCCTCAATAAATTGGTCAAGGTCTCCGTTTAAGACCTTGGTAGTGTCACGACATTCAACGTTGGTACGTAAGTCTTTAACACGGGCGTCATCGAGCACGTAGGAGCGAATTTGAGAGCCCCAGCCGATGTCGTCTTTACTATCTTCGATGGCTTGTTGTTCACTGCGTTGTTTGCGCAGCTCTAATTCATAGAGCTTGGCACGCAATTGCTTCATAGCCTGATCGCGGTTTTGAAACTGCGAACGCTCATTTTGGCAAGAGACCACAATGCCTGTCGGAATGTGAGTAATACGTACTGCTGATTCAGTCTTGTTTACGTGCTGACCACCGGCACCTGAAGAGCGGAATACATCGGTCTTAAGGTCGGCAGGGTTGATATCAATGGTGATATTGTTGTCGATTTCAGGGTAAACGAAAGCTGAGCAAAATGAAGTATGACGACGGTTATTTGAGTCAAATGGTGATTTACGTACTAGGCGGTGAATGCCTGTTTCGGTACGTAGCCAGCCATAGGCATATGGGCCCTCAAACTTAACAGTGGCTCCTTTGATGCCTGCAACTTCACCTTCAGTAAGGTCGGTTACAGTGCACTTAAAGCCGTGTTTTTCACCAAATTTGACGTACATGCGCATGACCATCTCAGCCCAATCTTGAGCTTCGGTACCGCCTGAACCTGACTGAATATCTAAGTAGCAGTCGGAATTGTCATGCTCTTTGGAGAACATTCTTTCGAACTCTAAAGTCTCTACTTTTTGTTCTAAAGCATCGCACTCAGCGACTGCCTCATTGAGAGTGTTCTCATCATTCTCTTCTGTGCCTAGCTCATAGAGCATAGCCACATCTGAAAGTCCGCTGTCAATGTCATCAAAGGTTTGAATGACATGCTCTAAAGTCTGGCGCTCTTTACCAAGAGCTTGTGCTTTTTCAGAATCACCCCAGACCTCTGGGTCTTCCATCAGACCGTTTACCTCTTCCAAGCGCTCGCGTTTGGAAGCTAAATCAAAGATACCCCCTGAGGGAATCAGTACGTTCTTGCAAGTTATCAAGGCGCGTTTGTAAAGAAATGTTGTCTAACACTTTGTATTCCCGTGAAAAAAGTGCGATCAATGTCAACAAAATTCAAAAGGGGATTATAACAAAAAGCCCGCGTTAAAGCCGCACAAAAACAAGGAATGCTACAGAAAAATGCTAGAATCTCTAATTGAGTTGCTGCTCTTTAGTTGAGTAGAGTATGCATCTGACACAACAATACGTACTCTCAACCGTACTTATGCCTTGTCACGCAAAGTAGCTCAAGAGTGTAGATGTATCTACTAAGTAGATGCAAGCTAGTTATTTATGTGCATAAATTAGTATATAGCTAGGCTCATACAGTGCTAAAGTAGCCTAAAGCTTGTATGTACAGCGTATGACAAAAGCAAATTTTTGCTCTAGCTAAACTTGCAGCTAAGGTAGGATGAGATTAGGAGAAAAAAATGTTAGCTGACGATATCAAAGTTTCTGTTGAAATGGCCTTAAGAGAGGACTTGGGCGGTAAGGTAGACCCATCATTAGATGTTACTGCTCAGCTTATTCCTGCAGACCACGTCAATGAGGCTACTGTTATTACCCGTGAGAGCGGTATCTTCTGCGGCAAAGAGTGGGTTGAAGAGGTATATCGTCAATTAGGCAACAAGGTTGAGATTACCTGGTTTGTAAAAGACGGCGACGCGGTAGAGCCAAACCAAAAGCTCTTTAGCCTCAAGGGTGATGCTCGTACCATGCTCACTGCTGAGCGTACTACCTTAAACTTTGTTCAGACCTTATCTGGTACTGCAACTTTAGTTAATCAGTACGTGAAGGCTATGGGCGATACCAAGACTCAGCTTTTAGATACCCGTAAGACCGTTCCAGGCTTACGTACTGCCTTAAAGTATGCAGTAACTGTAGGCGGTGGTCATAATCACCGTATTGGCCTTTTTGATATGTACCTCATCAAGGAAAACCACATCATGGCTTGTGGAGGCATCTCCAAGGCTATCGCTAAGGCTCATGAGCTGACCCCTGGTATCAAGGTTGAAGTTGAGGTAGAAAGCCTTGAGGAGCTCAAGGAGGCTTTAGCAGCTAAGGCTGACATCATCATGCTCGATAACTTCAAGTTCGAGGACATGATTGAGGCCGTTAAGATCACCGCTGGTCAGGCTAAGCTCGAGATTTCTGGTAATGTAAACTTAGAGACCATTGGTAAGTATGCAACTACTGGTGTAGATTTCATCTCAGTAGGCTCCTTAACTAAGCACGTACGTGCCATGGACCTCTCCATGCGCTTTGCTAAGGACTAGGCTAGACAAAAGCAAGTCTAAGCAGTAGCTAAAATAGACTATGCTAGTGCCAATAAAGTCTAAGCAAGAGCTAAGAAAGCAGCGGCCTTAGCATGCATTCATGCATGCATGCTAAAGCGCCGCTACTTAGCTTACAAAGAAAAAGCCCTGTTAGCATTAACAAGGCTTTTTCTTTGGATTAAGCCTATGCCAATCTTAAAGCTATGTGCCTCCTGCAGCTACAGCTGCATGAGAAGCGTTGCTGCACTCGCTGCAAGGCTGCAGCGATGAGAGTGTTACTACGTGGCTATGGCCGCAGCCATGAGAGTGTAGCTACGTGGCTTTAGCCGCAGTGATGAGACTGTCACTACGTGGCTATGGCCGCAGCCATGAGGGCTGAGCAGTTTGTCTATAGCTGCTAGTTGATGGTCTCGATGTTCACACGAGGCATAATGCGGCAGACTAACTCATATGGAATAGTATTGGCTAAAGCAGCAATACGCTCTACAGGCAGACCATCGCCCCACAATATCACTTCATCACCGATCTTATCGGTACTCTCTGGTCCTAAGTCGACAAAGAGCATATCCATACAGACGTGGCCTGCGGTTGGGACGTTGCGACCATTAATGCGTACTGGTGTGCCATTAGGCATAGAGCGAGGGTAACCATCGCCATAACCAGCTGCAACAATACCAATAACGGTGTCATATGGGGCTGTCCATGCAGCACCATAGCCAACCATTGCGCCCTTTTTAACTTTGCGCATAGCAATGAGGGAGCTTTTTAAAGTCATCACAGGGGTAAGACCTAAATCTGAGCCAGTACGATCGGCAAAAGGTGAAATGCCGTACATAATGATGCCAGGACGTACCCACTGAGTTCGAGCATTTGGACAAGCAATGATGCCTGCACTGTTAGCTAAACAGATATCACCACTAAAGCACTTAGCTACTTTATTGAAGTATTCAATCTGCTGCTGATTGTACTCATCCTTTTCAGGGGTATCGGCAACGCTTAGATGGGAGATAAGGCCGATTGGTTTGGCAACCTTGTCAGAGCTCTCTAAAAGCTGCTTCATCTTGGCCACTTCGTCTTCAGCAGCACCTAAGCGATGCATGCCAATATCAATCTTTAACCAGGCATTAATAGGCTTGCTGATGTGGCTTTGCTCAATGGCTTTAATCTGTTCCATATCATGGACAGCAGTATAAAAGCCGTGCTCTGAAATAACAGGGATATCCTCAGCGTTTAAAAAGCCCTCTAGTAAGATAATCTTCTTTTTGATACCAGAGAGTTTAAGCTCCATAGCCTCAGGCACACGGGCCACAGCAAAAGCTTCAACGTAAGGCTCTAAGGTGCGGGCGACTTGAACTAAGCCATGACCATAAGCATTGGCCTTTACCACCGCGACCAGATTTGACTCAGGCACTTTTGATCTAATGAGCTTAAGGTTGTCAACTAAAGCCTGACGGTTAATGACTGCGGTTACTGATTTCATTTTGTAATACGCCGATGATGCTATGCTATTAGAAAAAAGTGCATGGACATAATCGCAAGTTATTACGAGCATGTCCTTACACTTTTGTACTGCCTCATCAATGAGGCCTGTCTATTGTACAAGATATGCTCATAAGGGTCTTACTATTTCTTATTCAAGTGCAAAATAGCACTGCACCATAACGTTTAGTCTCATAAAGAAAAAGAGAGCTAAGGGCAAAGAGAATCTGTTGCCCAAGATAAAAGAGAGCTAAGGGCAAAGAGAATCTGTTGCCCAAGATAAAAGAGATGCATGCCTAGCCAATGTAAATGGTCACACTTAGCCTTAGCGGCCATATCCAAGGCAAGTTAAGCGTAGGTAGATATGTGGCAGGCAAGCTTGGGATTTTAAAGATGTGCTCTTAGAATGCTCAAAGTATGTGGAGCAATTAACAGTAGATGGGCTACATATACTAGCGACAACTACCAGATGAGATCTGGCAGTTGTGATGGTAGTAGTTAATGATGCCTAGCTGTAGGCGATGACATCTGATGTTGGGACAGGGGCAGCATTATCGAAGTTGGCCTCAGCATAGCCCTTGTCGTAGAAGGCAGTGTACTCACCGATAAAGTGAAGATCGATGTCAGCAATGGCACCGTTACGGTTTTTGCCAATGATTAAGGTAGCCTCATTAGAGTTGTCATGACCGCCAGGACCTGGACCATAAATAGCCTCACGCTGCAAGAACATAATCATATCAGCATCCTGCTCTAACGAACCTGACTCACGCAGATCGGAGTTTAATGGACGGTGATCTTTTCGGCTATCAACTTCACGATTAAGCTGTGCTAATGCAAGAACTGGCACTTTAAGCTCTTTTGCAAGCATCTTTAAAGAGCGTGAGATCTCAGCAATTTCTAAGGTACGGTTAGCTGCTTTACTTTGAGCACGCATTAACTGCACGTAGTCGATCATAATGACGCTAAGACCGCCATATTCATTGGCAAGCTTACGAGCACGACTACGTAGCTCTAATGGAGTTAAATCAGAGCTATCGTCGATATACAGCTTGTCCATATAGCGATCTTGAGGCAGCACCATAGTAAGCATTTTGAGCTTACGAATAATGTCAGACCAGTGGGTATTGTTTACCTTACCTGATCTTAAGTCATTCATACTGATGCGACCAAATGTGGACAGAAGACGCAAGAGGATCTGTTCTGTAGGCATTTCAAGCGAGAAGACTAATGCAGGCTTAGTAACATCTGGATTCATGGCGATATTGGCCACGATGTTCATCGCAAAGGATGTCTTACCCACAGAAGGTCGTGCGGCAATAATATTAAGCGAGCCAGGCTGCAAACCTTGAGTAATATTATCTAACTCCGCAAACCCGCTTGGCACACCCGACATCATATTTGGGTTGCGCATGTCCTTCTGGATTTTTTCGAGTAATTCTACGGCCTGAGCTACTACAGGTTTAGGACCTTCATTATTGTTATTGGAGTTTTCAACTAGCTCAAAGATAGAGCCTGCAGCCTTATCGTAAATCTCTTTAACGGACAGACCATTAGGCTCATAGCACATGTTAATGATGTCTTCGCTCAGCTCAATCATGGCGCGACGTCGAGCTTTATTGCGGATAATTTGCGCAAACTCAATCACAGCTGATGTAGGCAGGCTAATGCCTGTGATCAAGCTTGCGATATAGCTATAGCCACCTGCTTTGTCGAGATTGCCGTCGGTCTCAAGCATGTCACATAAGACAGTACGGTTAAAGTCATCTGAAGATGCAGAGCGCTGCAAGATGGTCTTGTAGATAAGACGGTTCTTGTTTGAGATGAACTCTTCTTCGTTTAAAGCACCTACTGTCTCTGATACTTTTGAGAGCAAAGTGCCATCCTGGATCAGGGCTCCTAAGAAGCTACGCTCAGCATCGAGGTCTTTAGGTGTGTCTCTAGAGACTGACTGGCTGCTACCATAATCACTCATTTAGGCAACTCCTGATCTAAAGAAAAGTTGAACAAACTAAAAGCACAGGCCTTAATCTTGAGATCTCAAAGTGATGCGATCTCTTAGTATTGTGATCTTAGATCCTGCTTTTAATATCTTGCTGTGTGCAGCTATATAGCCATTATTGTATATGAGATCGCTAGAGTCTAAAAATGACCAAGATCTCTATGTGTAAAGGCTAGATTGTTAAAAGCATGTATATCTTGTTTATGTGCTAAAACAAGATAAATATCAGCGTTTTTTAGCAAAAGATGGATCTAGTAGTGATCCTCTTCGTGTTTGCGGGGCCACTATCTTAGGATCTTGGAAAGGCTCTGACAAGGTATATTTTTTTTGATTTTCAGTGAACTTTTCTAGGCAGTTGCAGATGCTTGTAAGTACCGTAAATGATCTCCACTGAGATCTTTTAAACAATCAAAATATCAGGTCTTGCATGCCTATATGGTGCACATCATGGATACGATCTCTTGCATAAGCAATGAGGTGATATGAAATGCTTTTGTGGCAATTGAGGTTGCTGATCTTAAACCGAAAGCCAATTTCAAAATGACAAATCTTTAAAAGATAGCGGATAAACAAATAGCAAACACTCAAGACGCAATAAGGGCGTTGAGTAAAATTTGTTTGTTTAAAGGGGATTGTGAACGAGGTGTTCAAGATTGAGCGAAAGCTCGAGAGGAGTGGCGCACCCGAAGAGATTCGAACTCCTGACCGATCGGTTCGTAGCCGATTACTCTATCCAGCTGAGCTACGGGTGCGCAGATTTGATTTACA
>NZ_AXWV01000031.1 GCF_000482845.1 Anaerobiospirillum succiniciproducens DSM 6400 | reverse complement strand
AGTAGGTAAATGACCTATATAACAAGGGTCATTTATTTGATATAGAAAAACTGTTGTAAAAGATAACATATAACACAACTAACATTGGTCATTTAAGATTTATTGTTCTATTAAACCTAGTATGTAAATGACCTATATAGCAAGGGTCATTTATTTGATATAGAAAACAGTTGTAAAAGCTATACATATCACACAACTAACATTGGTCATTTAAATTTTTATAAAAATAGCCGCAAAACCATCACTTAACTCATTTTAAGAAAAGTCAATAGCTAAATAAGACTTTTTGAGCTATTTTGAAACAAATAAATGACACATAGGGTCTAAATTTAGTGACCCATCACACCATCGACGACAAGCAGATCACCATCGCTTACGACGATCTCTTTGGCACTAACTTCTCTGAGAACGTCTACTCAGCTGGTATCCGCTATCAGTTCTAATTTTAGTGTAGCTACATAAGCTAAGCTAAAAGAGCAGCAGCTAAAACTATCCCAATTTTCGCTCTTTTAGCCTTTACGATATTCAAGCTACCTAATTACACCGAGTTTAGAGCCCCGCAAACAAGTATTAGACACTTGCATGAGTCTAAGATCTTCGATTCATGGTGCTGTTTTAGACCCCAGCAGCGCCATGATCTTGGCTATAAACAAACGTTTGAGGCCACTATCTATGAGCCATAGCAAAAAGACTATAGGCAATAAATGACAGGCTATAAGCACGTGCGAGCATGCTTATGGCCACGGCTTCAGACTAAACTTTTGTATGTATAAATAACTTGTCTTGTATGGGACATAGCAAGACAAGCTTAGCTGCAAGCACCGCCTCATGTGACTTAACCATCCTGCAGTTACATAAAAGCAGTGCACCCTACCTCGCCTTTAACTCCGCTCCTAAGTATTAAGGCGAGATTGCAGCAAATGTACATACCCATAGCCATACGAGCATGCAAAACTCAATGCAAATATCTAATACAATGAGCGGGGCTCTTCCGTGACAAACTCAATTAATCCCCTTAGCATTCTCATCAGATAAGAGCAAAAGCATCAGGCCAACTATCCGCGCCCAGGTTCTTTTCTAGCCTTGCCGTCCACCTTCCCATGCATATAGCTCACGATCTTAAATCAGTTGCGATCCATCCTATTTAATCAACACAATCCGGCCTATCCAATCGACAAAATCCGGCCATTTAATCAACACAATCCAGCCTATTCAATCGACAAAATCCGGCCTATCCAATCGCCGCAATTTGCTCCACCTGATAACTAACAAAGCCACAGTCTCATAAGCCAATGGCTAGCGAGACTCTCGCTTTGCTAAGATTGCCAATGAGACGCAAGAAACTTACTGCTTGCAATTAGCCTCACGCCACTCGCTTGGAGTTAAGCCGTCAATCTCTCTAAATACATTGCAAAAATGAGCTACTGATGAAAAGCGCAACACCAGAGCAATTTCTCGTACCTTGCAGTTACTATGCATAAGCATATCCTTGGCGATGCTGATGCGTTCTTTAGTTACATACTCCATCAAGGTAATGTTGCAATGCTTTTTGAAAAGCCGGCTTAGATGCTCGCCACTGCAGCCAACGTCTTTGGCAATGTTCGCCACAAAGATATCCTCGTAGATATGCTTATCCAGATACTGTAAGGCTTTTTCTATCATCTTTGGCAGTGGAGCCGCACTATCACTAGCATCTAATTGAACAGCTGCAGAATGCGAAGCACTCGATCCTGATAGTAAGTCATCACCACTTAAGGTCGCTGAATTTAAACTATCGCTATCATCTGCACTAGTATTGCTATAAGCTACAGCACCCGCACCATCCCCAAGTGCTGCAGAGTCACCTTCAGTTGCTGCTGAGTCATCTTCAGCACCATGACTGATATTCATTTCATTATGAAACTCAGCGGCTACAGTTTTACCATCTGCATTACCATCTGATGCAGTTATACCATCTGTATTACCAGTGGTTGCGGCTATACCATCTGCATTATCTGTGGATGCGGCTATACCATTTGCGTTGCCATTTGAGGTTGCAGCATTCTTCTCCTTTACTGCTGCATTAGCTGAGGCAAGACTAAGTCTTGTTTTAGTAGGCTCTCTTTTTCCTTGAAGGGCGGAGACTAAATCAGTAAAAGCACGTGCTGCAATGTAGCGCATGTGACGGATGCGCTCGGCATCAGTTAAAGCTTCTGTAGCAATAGCAAGGCGCTCAGCAAGTGCTACGATACGATTTTCTTTTACCCCTGCAAGACGTGCCTGCCTTGAGGCTAGTCCAATCATAAAGATAACTTCATGACGAAGCGACTTAAGAGTATCTACAGATAGTGTGGAGCTTTGCTGCATGGCATAGAGGCGATAAGCCCAACCTAAACGCTGTATATCACCAGCTGCTACGGCGCTTAACAAAGACTCTAGACTATCGCCACCCAGAGTATGCTTGTTACCCTTGTATACGACACTCTTAGACAGATCTTTTAAGATCTCATCATCACCCTCAAAAGACTCTACTAGCTCATCCACTGAGATTGTGTTTTGCTCGCTACTTGCTTTCTTCTCTATGTTCTCTTGAGAGGACTCAGATTTAACCTCGCCTTCTTTTTCATCCTGGGCTGGCATATCGGTATTTTTACCGAGGTAGTGGTCGTCTAAAAAGCTAGTAGCTTGCCTTAAAGCAATAGCTAATGGAACTTCACCCTGATAGTTTGCTTTCAGTGCCTCCACGCTGGTTGATGCAGCGCAATTAAGCGACTTCTCAGCACTACTCTCTGTCGCAACAGTAGGCATAAGCTTGCCTTTACCTTCTGCAGCATGTTTTTGCATCACTATTGCTGCAGATACTGCTGTAGGATCTTGTCCTTGAGAGTTAGCCTGTGCGGTGACATCTAAGGCCATATTATTTGCTGACATGGTAACTCCCCAAAAGAACAGATAGATCTACGCAGCTGCTATTAAGCTAAGCTGCAAAAAGTGACTATAACGAGTAGTTAACTAAGAAAGAATGCATGCAGCACTCTTACTGCAAAGCATGTAATGCGGCACAGATGTTAATTATCAGCAATTTGCATGCTGTATCAGCTGTCTTGAGTTAACTATGTATTGCCGCACCATGACGTTGCGTGATGCTACGTGATACAGCTAACAGCTGAATGTTACGCCATTGAGCACGGTATCGCCATGCTTTGGCTGATGCAGAGCACGAATGTAGCGTAGCGCCGTTTCTATGCGTTGTTATGGCTAGCTTACACACTTAGATAACTTAACTGAGCTAACTTAGCTTAGATGCATTGATAGCACCTTAGGTCACATACAATGAATTGCATTGCGTTGCGTTGCAAGGCATTTCTTTAGTAATGCCTTAGTTTTGTAATGCCTTGGTTTGTTCATGCATTGGTGTAGTAAGACCTTGGCTTAGTAAGGCATTAGTTTGGTTTGCTTGGATGCTGATAGCTAATTTGCTTACTTGAAGAGATCAGGATTTTCTCGAGTCTTGGTGATGAACTGACGTGGGGTTTGGTCAGTGTATTTCTTGAAAACCTTGGTGAAGTAAGAGACATCGGTAAAGCCGCACTCTAAAGCTACAGCAGTAACGGAATTGCGGCCTTCTTTGAGCATTTCCTGAGCGCAGTTGATGCGGTAGGAGTTGATGTACTCTAGTGGCTTTTTGTTGATGAGCTCTTTAAAGAGCTTTACCACTGATGGCGGCTGCAGATCTAAAAGCTCGGCGATCTCAGATAAAGAAATGTGTTGCTTGTAGTTACGGTGAATGTACGACAGCGCCATACGCATCTTCATAATACGGGACACAGCATCACCGCCAGCCTCATTCGGCTGCTCGAACATGGCCTTGTCTTCAAAGAGGCCTAAAAGATAGTACATGATGCCAAATGACTTAAGCTGATAGCCTGCACCTTGATCTCGTAAGGTAAAAAACAATCGCTGTACTATAGAGCAAATGTCCTCTAAATCAGCTTGCTTTTCTTGTGTGTAAGGAATGTAGCTAACGAACTTTCTTTGATTGTACAAAAGAGAGTAGATAAAGGAGTTAGACAAGGAGCGCTCACGGAGCAAGAAGTGCAGATCGAATACTACGCACTCGTATACGCAATCGTGAGGAATAGCACTATGCACAGCACCGGAGTTGAAGATAAAGATATCGCCTACTCCATCACGGCCCTTGCCGGTGAAGGTCTTGCCATCAATGGTTACCTCTAAGGTACCAGAGAGGACACGGCAAATCTCACACTCCTCATGCCAGTGAGTTTCCATGGTATAGCGAGGATGCTTCTCAGTTACATGATAAAAAGCAAATGGGAATGAGATATTGCCATGTGCTTTACTCTCTTTTAAGAATATGTCCTGCATAGCGCTTCAGCCTGTACTTATGATAAGAAATGCTGCCAAGGCTTAAGTCCTAGGCAGTAGCTACAATTACTTAACACACACACTAAAGCTAACTTTGCTAAGCGTTAGCAACTCTAGAACAACAAGCAACATAACACCAACGCTTGCAGTTCTCTCAAGAGACCACTACCTCTCTTGAGGGGCTAAGGTTTAAGCATTAATGATTAACCTTAGATGAGCACATCCAATCTAAAACTTAAGATGGGATAGGCATGTGATGATTTGAACACCTTTTACTCACACATGAACAGCCTATGCTCACGTATGAACACCTTATGCTCACACATGAACAGCCTATGCTCAAGTATGAACACCTTATGCTCGCGTATGAAGAGCTTATGTTCTAACTTTTAACGCTGATTAGATTCAGTAAGTTTTCATGTAAGATGAAAAATTTACCAAACTTAATGAATGCTAAAGACTATTCTTTAGGCTGTTTCTTATCTTAAACAGCACCTTCATGCAGCGCAAAGCCTTGCATCATACCTTGTATATTATGACCCTTTTAGCGGCTGTTAATACATAGCTAAAGCCCGTAAATAGCCGTGTTGTTAAAGTTTGGAAGCTGGATCCCAAATTTCGTCACACCCTAGATACTACCTACTGTGCCTCAAGAATGCCTAAGATTGATGATTCTTATCTTGGCTTATTGTCAATTGGTAAGAAATCATCCATTTAGGTGAAAATATTACCAAATCACCTGAAAATCGTGCAAGTATCCCCTACCCCATCAGGCCATAATGAAACCTACCCTCCCATGTATGCTTCGTATGCATTTAACAACATCCATTTACTTAGCAAATTTAGTAAAAAACTGCGCACTGCTAGCTAAGCTTGCTTATATGCCACTTAGCAAGGCCAAAGGTTTCTGATCTTTGTACTTACTAGAGATTGGTGATATTTAACGCCAATAATGCAGTGGACCGATGATTGTGAATGCTAGCGAGCAGATGTTTACAAGGAACGATACCATGGCTCGATATTCATTAGCTTTTGACTTCGGAGCAACCTCGATTCGCGCAATTTTAGGCGCTGTAGAGGACGGTCGCTTTACTTGCAAGGAAGTAATGCGTATGTCTCATCAGCGAGAGACTGTTAATGGTCGCAGCCGTTGGGAGTGGGACAAAATTGTCTCCAAGGTAGCCGAGACCATCGTGGCACATCAAGACGAAATTGACTCCATTGCTGTTAACACTTGGGGCGTTGACTTTGGCCTCATCGGCTCTGATGGCAAGCTCCTTTGCAACCCAGTTTCCTACCGTGATGCTCGCCACAACGAAGGCTATGATTACGCCCAGGAAAAGCTCAGCCTTGAAGACATCTTCATGGCGACTGGCAATCAGATCATGTCCATCAACTCCCTGTTCCAATTACTCGTCTATAAGAAAGACGAGCTTGATGGCAAGGACGACACCATGGGCAAGATCGACACCCTCTTGTTCATGCCAGATCTGCTCAACTACATGCTCACAGGCCAAAAGCGCTCAGAGCTGACCATTGCCTCTACCTCTCAGATCTTAGATCTGCGCACTAAAGAGTTCTCAGAGAAGATCATGCAAACTTATGGCATTCGCAAGGATATCTTTGCTCCTGTCATCTACCCAACTGAAGTAGTTGGTAGCATTAAAGACTCACTCATTCCTGAGGTTAAGGCTTTAAATAAAGACATTCCGGTTATTGCTTGTGCCTCTCATGACACTGCCTCTGCAGTACTGCTCACCGAGGCTTATACCGACCGTGATACTGCCTTCTTATCTTGCGGTACCTGGTCTTTAATTGGTGGCTTAACTGATGAGCCTGTGATCTGCAAGGACGCCTTTGCTCGCGATCTTACTAATGAGACTGGTTTTGCTGGATCCAATATGTTCTTTAAGAACATTACTGGCTTATACATCCTCGAAATGTTAAAGAGCGACTTAGAGTCTAAGCGCGGTGAGAAGATTCCATTTAGCGAGATCACTGAGTACGTTAAGAACTGTCCAATTACCGATACTGTCGATGTTGATGCAGCAGTCTTCTCTCAAAACGAGTTTGACGTAAAGGAGGCTATCGATGGCCTCACTCACAAGCACTATGAGCACGACTACGATTACTTCAAGGTCATCTATCTGTCCTTAGCTAATAAGTACAATGAGACCTTAAAGAATATTGAGTCAGTAATCGATCATAAGTTTAAGAAGCTGCACATGATCGGTGGCGGTACTCAATCTGAGTTCTTATGCCAATTAGTAGCTAACGTCACTAAGCTTGAGGTGATTGCAGGCCCAATGGAGGCAACCGCCTACGGCAACCTCCTCGCTCAAAAGCTTGGCCTCAAGGAGTTCAAGGACTTAGCTGAAGGCCGCAAGGTTATCTTAGCCTCCTCTGAGTTTAAGGAGTACCACCCTCAGAACTAAGCTCAGAGAGCATGCCAAGCCGCCCAGCGCCTAGCTCACGTAGTTTGGCAAAGCTCACTAAGATGGCTTGTAATTGAAAACATATGCTCACGTATGTGTAGCTGCAGCGCCTTAGAGCGCTGCTGCCATAGACATAACTCCACGCGTAAATGCAATCGAGTAGCCCCCTTTCGGGGGCTCTCACGCCACGGATACGTACCGGTCGGGTATATCGCGGCTTCAACCTGGTTACCACTCAATGGTTCGAAATGTTTGAGTGTTAAGTCTAGATCGTAACTTGGAGCTTTTAGTTGTTGGCACGCTCTTTCGCTACTGTCTAGACTGAAGATACTAAGACTTGTATATCTTACATTCAGTCCTTGGTTTAACCCATCACTTCAATTTCTTGTTCCGCAATACTCTTGTGTTTGTGTTAGGTTCGTCGATGGAGTAATCATCCTTAACACTAATTTTCTAGCCCGTGATTACTCTGTTCGTATTTCTAAACCTATGAATGAAGTTCTAAGAATGTTTTCTTCTGGTTGATTCGGTCCTTTCCGCCTGCCAAGCCTTAGCGGTACTACGACCTCTGCTGACTTCTTACTGTTCGTTGTTACTACGAGTTATTACCCGCCAGTAAGATCTCCTCAGGTAAGAGCAATTTCTTCCGCCTCATATATCTGCCTGCTTTACGACTAAGGTTCCGTCTAGTTATTGGACTTTGACTTATGTTGCAGTCTCGTCCACCTTTCGCCGCCTTATAGCAGGTTTCTGTTCGTCAGACCGAGGTTTTGCAACTGTATGACCGATTTTTTAATATCGAATCAAAACCGACTTCCTTCAGCATACATGTCACCATGCACACCTTGTCTTCAGCTAACGCTTCCCACTAGCGGGCACGTAAGGGACTTTAACCCTCTAGAAATTGCTCATGCTGAGCACACAACACTAAGGGCAGTCATATGACTGCCCTTGTTTTTTAGTACATACAAAGATTTAATCGCTCTTAAAAGCAATAAATCTTCTACTATTTATCGCTATTGCGATTCTTGAACAAGTCGACCACCTTAACAAGGTACTCACTGAACTTCTCTTCTTGCACAAGATGTGAGTCGATAACAGAATCTATCTCACCAATAAGATTAAAGGTGTCATGATTGCACTCAGACATTTTTACCTCATTAGTGCTAGTCTTGTGCTTTAAATAGCTATCAAATAGCATATTTAAACCTTCTGTACCAATTTTTAATTGGCCAAGATTAATATCTGAATTCTCTAATGTATGATTAGGAATAGCCTCTAAAATAAAATCTTTATCTTGCAGCTTAAAGTCACCTGACTCTAATGATGAACAAATAGAGATTGCAGTATTCATACATGAGAATCTGCCAGTCTTAATCGCATTTTTAATTAAATTAAGCTTCTCTGAATCAGAATATTCGCTCTTCATTGACTCAAAATCAGTCCATATCAAGCTTAAAATTCTTGATACGAAATGTGACTTATCAAATCTAACAATATTGTTCTGCTTATGCTTATGCTGCTCTTCCTCTACACCCTCATAATTAAAATGAGCAGAAAGACTTGCAGCACTAGTAAAGGCCTGATGTATGGAGTTCTTAAGAGCTTTAACACTCGACTGATTATAGAACTTTGACTCAGCAAACATGAAGTTCAATATGCAGTGATTTGACTGATCATCATAAAGAACATTGATCGCTAAAATATCGGCGACGCTCCTTTGATCCAGACCTAGATAGCTTTTGAAGTCATCTAGCATAATGTAAGTAGTGAACTTAGTAGCAAATCCAATTGTTTTAAGCTCAGATCCAATAAATTCAATTGCCTTATCGAGAATAAATTTAGACAGGACAATACCTATCATCTCGAAAAGATTATTGTGGAAATTGTACGCGCGTAAGACAATCGAGCCTGATAGAGCAAGAGCATCCTCATAAAGAAAATATGCTAAATTTTTAAAGTATGGAAGATCATGGCTTCCCTTAAGGTGCTCATACAATGTATTTGCAACCACCTCTTCTAGGCTTGCACTAATACTATTATCACAAGCTGAATAAATAATATTTTTGCCAGAAATTGGTGACTTCTTGTATTGCAAGATTCTAAACTTGCTTCGACCTTCATCATCCTGAATATTTGCAAAGTAACTCTTCTTTACAAAGTCATCACATGATAAAACAATAGAGCCTAGCTTATGGGCGCAATTAATAATTTCGTTAACCTTATGTGCATCTGGGAATGCGCAATTAGGAGCCCATATAGAGTCTGAATTGCCAAACTTGTTCGACACATAAGATAAAGCCTTTAAAAAGCCTGTATGACTCTCTGACTGCATATGTCTGAGCAGTGAGCGACTTTCTCCAGTGTATTGATTTTGATTGTACTCAGACAGAGATGGTAAATACCTAAATAAAGAGTCCTCGTCATTTACAACATCAAATGAGCTATAGAAATCTTTATCTTTAGGGAAATTACCAAGCTCTTGCTGTAATTTAGATTTAAAAGTATCAAATAAAATACATAAATCAAACTTAGGGAACGATAATACTTTACTTGAAATTTTGCTGCTTATCTTATCGTCTGTGCAAACAGTAATATTAAACTTACGCAGCACCCCGCTAGATAAAGTAGGGTTTAGGTAAGCCATTTTCTTCAATGCTGACTCAGTACGATATCTAACCTCATTAGCTACCTTGACACCCTCATCATTATTAGCATAGACAACATAAAGACTAATACGTTGTACGCTATCATCATCAGATAGAAAATGTTCTGAGAGCAAGTCGGTGAACAACCTTAATGGCAATGATGGCAGCATACAGTGATAAAGTACAATGCTTACTTCATTTCGTACTTCACCTAACCTTTTAATGCTATGCAGTATTTGCTCCTTTAGTAAAATAACCTCATTTTCAGTAATGAGACCAGAGCCAACATTATTACTAAATAAAGCATATCCATCGACTGAAGTGCTAATGCCTAAAATTGTGTCAATACCACGAATTTCAGATAAAGAATCAAAATTCCTGTCTAATGAAGCTAATTGCAGTGGAGCGAGATATTCACGACTTGGAATAAACTCTAAATAAGTATCTAGAGATAATTCTCCAAACAATCCTTGCTCATATAAAGAAAAATTAATATTTTGATATTCGCTTCTAGCATCAGTATTGTTATCACGGGAGAATAGACGCCAAAGGCCTAGAGTTCTCTCATTCTTTAAAGCAGTAGCTTTTAGGCTCTCAAGATGCCAAGGGCACACAATAGCAGAGTTCTTTACATACTCTCTTTCTGATTTATCAAAAGCAATACCAAGATTAAGTAATGCAAGTGAAATAACTCTGCCCTGAGACTTAAGTTTATCTTCAACAAATCGTAAGAGGTCGTTATATTCTTTACAGCAATTTTGCACATACTCTAAAGACAACTGGCCTAATAGAAATTGCTTTAAGCAAATAGAGTAGTTTTTAGAAAACTCCTTGAGTTTAACCTCAATTAAAGGCTCGTTCTCTTTTACAATTGATTGATTGCCAGCATACTGTAATTTATTATTAATAATACTTAAGGTACTAGTAATTACTTCTGTAATATCAAGACTCTTGCTTGATATAAAGCTTGGTGGTAACTCTAAAGGCGAAGAACTAGCCTTTAAACATGACTTATCAGATAGGCTAAGTTCTTTGAATAAACCCTTCGAGCCCGCAAGATTATATTCATATGCAGGGATCTTTAATATAGCTTCGGCTTTCTCATAGCTATCAGACGAGATTTCATTCAGGCTGCTTTTAAACCAATTACAGTAGTCGATTTGGTTACTTACATTTTCAGCACCATTAGCTAAGAGCTCAATTAAATCATGAGAAAGAGAGCTAGCAACAGAATCAAAATTAAAGCGCCACTTAAATGACTGCGTAAAATCATAAGATGTATCTTGATTATCATCGCAGCCTGACAGTTTTAAATTAAATTCAAAATTAATATCGCAATATTTTACTTGGCCTTTTCTAACCTGGGTATCAAATGGCAGACTAAAGTCACTGTCGTTTAATGCGCTCAGGTCCCATAGCAATTTTGCGGATCCATTTTTATCTTTATCGATAATAGTAACGGACTTATTCTCGCGTAATGAGCGCAGCAATGGGCCATACATAATTGAGAAGAAGCTGACAGCTTGCAATGATTTAAAATCAAGCTTTTCAAAACCGTATTTAACAACAATTTCTAAGCTAGAGATCTTAAATGATCTTTTTAAACCCTCATTAGAAATGCCATAGTAATTAAATGCTGCAAGCAATACTTTACTAAAGCCCTCACGAAAGTCTCTGTACTCAGCATTATTGGTTTGAAAGGCTAGCTTCTTCCATGCGTTGAAAAGAGTCTTATTCTCTCTAGATAAAATACTTCTGAGCTTATTAAAGAAGAATAAAATTTTATTTCTTTCTTCAGGCTCAATAGAGGTAAGTTTAGTGTCGCCTAAAGTAGCAACTTCCTGCAGATCGCTAAAATACTCTTCAAGATCATCATTTGAACAATCATATTCGTTCTGATAACTCTCAAGAATTTCTTTTTTATTTTTGTCAAGAAATTCTTTGGTTGAAGCTTTAACTGACTGCTTTTTTGCACCTGAATTTACTTTCTTTTCAATAATAAATAAGCTATCGAGTTTGTCTTGCCACTCAATACAATACAGGCTTCTCCATGAAAGCTCGAAGCTTAAGCCATCATCATTGTCTGAATTTTTGTATTCAGTGATAAAACGTGAGATAACCTCACTTTCCTCGTCAGAAAATAAACCATTACTCTCGCTAAAAGACTGACAGAAGTGATTGAATCTAGTCTTATCTGTACCTTCGATTAATCTTGCTAGGTTAGAGCCAGTATGAAGATCTTTGATAATCGCCTTAGACCAAGCACGCTGCCACCTTTTCATATCACATGACTTCTGTAATGAAGTAAATGCGTTGGTATTGCGAGGACAACTACAAACAGCTAAGGCATTACCCATGGCTGTTTCAATGGCAGTACATACGCCGTTAACATCTTTAACTGATTGTGATGATAACAAGTACAGAACTGTGGTTATGTACCTTGATGCCTCTAACAAATCATTATTACACAATCCACCAGAGAAGCCTTTCTCGGATGAAATATTGAATGCGTAATTAATAAAGTTAGGGTAATTTAATTTAAAAGTTCTATCTGCATGAATTTTTTCATAGAGCTTTCTAAGCTCAACAAAAAAACTGTCTATATTGAGCTTATTAAACAGATCTTCATTAATTGCTTTAGCTAACTGCTCAATCGATATGCCATCGTAGTACATGGATAAGAAGGCCGCCTCTGGCATCTTCTTGATCACATCGATTGCTTTAATAGTATTAATTTGTCCTCTAGTATCGAGAGCCTGCTGACTATTGGTGTATGCATCTGAGGTGATGTAAAGAACAGCATTCTCATTGGCATGATTACGCACAAAAACAGTAATGTTCTTACTATCGTATTCAGTGGATAAGAAACATTCTATTTTATTAATGCCGTTTTGCTTATTCTCAATAATCTGAGGTTCAATAAGCTTAATAGCTGCTTCTAATGCTTTGTAATACTTACTACCTAAACCATCAAGTCTAATTAATCCTGCACGGCCTTTAGCATCCGTATTAGTTGCCTTGGTTTTGTCATAAATAGAGGACATCACTCCATATGCAACTAAAAGAGTCTCAATAAACTCGAACTGCTGAGATAGTTCACTTTCAGGGCTACTAATCAAACTTCTCTGAAGAGAGATTAATTGATTGAAATAACGACGGTCATCATCGCTGCTAATAAGAGTCTGAGTCATATTTACAACAATCCCTTTTTAATCTCTATTCATCTATGTATGGGTTAAATATGTAGTAAAAACTAGCATCAGATAGTTCTTTACATAAGCCTAACTGCTTAAGACGAGACTGTAGCAGCGTTTCGTTGTGCTTTACTTTATTTTCATCAACCACAGAAAAGTGCGTGTCTGTACTCTTAAGAGTTCTGAAATCCTTGGAACTTACAACCATTCTGAATCTATTGAAAATCTTTTCAAGGAAATCAGAGTTCTGCATATAACGAGTATTGCAGCAAGTCAGTACAAGGGCCTCTAAAAGCTCGTCCGTAATTGCATAGTGATAATAATTCGTTGTGCCTTTAGTAACTAAGCCAATTGATTTTGCTGTCTTTGCAAGCATTGCATCACTTACAATTGAAGAAAAATCACGTCTTTTGCGCAAGGCCGCAGTGCAATTAGACAATATTTTTTCAAACGAAGAGCACTTATATACGATCTTGTTTAAATCAACTTCATCATCTTTAGTTTTATCGATATACAGTACGCTAGAAATTACATTCTTAAATTGTTCAGTTACATCCTTAGAGTTATCAAACTCTAATGAAGGCTCATCAACATACTTTGTTAAAGCGTCATATGAGCGCTCACTTAGTTCACGCTTTATGGATAAAAGCAACCAATCTCTAACTGTACGAGCAATAATATTTTCATAGTAGCCATGTACTGATTTAGATAGTGTCCTTAAGTCACAATTGCCGAAAATAAGCGGCATATATGGCTCTGGAAACTTGCTATCGTACTGCTGTATAACAATGTAACTTCTTCTAAGGAGGTAGCAGTAAATATATAAAGAGCTGATAATTGTCAAAACTCTAATCTTTTTTCTTGCAGAAAATTTAAGATTTAATATAGAAATAAAATCTTCTGCCATATTATCAAATAGAGCCTGACAGCTCTCCTGTGCTTGAACCGGGAAGTAAGACATGCCTTTTTTT
The DNA here is from genome assembly GCF_000482845.1 of Anaerobiospirillum succiniciproducens DSM 6400. Lineage (GTDB taxonomy): Bacteria > Pseudomonadota > Gammaproteobacteria > Enterobacterales > Succinivibrionaceae > Anaerobiospirillum > Anaerobiospirillum succiniciproducens. Next base: position 32,160 of record NZ_AXWV01000031.1, on the reverse strand, counting down.
GTCTGAATGTCCTCATTCATGACAGGCTCATCTAAACCCTCAATATCATCGCCAGCAAGAACTTTTACTGATTTAGTAAAGATATCGTCTTCTTGATTTAATAAGTCTGATAATTTGCTCTCAATTTCATTTTTTACTTCTGTTGAGCTACTTAATGAGAGCATCGCTAAAAGCGTATGTCCTTGACCTCTAAAGAATCTTGAATCTAAATTCAACTTTTCGTGAGTCTTTGGTTTTCCTTTAGCTAAATTTACTTCTGCATCATGGAAAAGACAACGCTTACTAAATGGGAATAAGATTTTTGAAGTCCATCTCTTGCTTGATGTATAGTCAAAAGTATTTGAGCGCAAGATATCAACTATATTGAAAAAGCGTTTAAATGACTCATTGGCATTATCATCATCACTTTTAGTAAAACATTTTTGCAAATGGTCTACATATTTAGTGAATCTTTCAATGAAAGCCTCATCGTTATCATACTCATGAACGCTTATGTAGTAATCTCGCCATAAAGTCCAAAGATCACCGTCTGAATGATCCTCTATGAATCTGCTATTAAGATTAGCATTGTCATAGAGCATTCTTCTTAATAAATGAGCCGGATTCAGCTTACTTGTAATATTAGTATTATTAATAGTGGCAGAAGCTAATTTGCGTGCAACATAATCTAATCTAGAGCCATCGCATTCATCTGGAGTGATGCCAAACAAGAATGTAAGGAACTCCATGAATGTGAACTCAACACTCTCTTCAGGCGAAAAGCCACGGCCAAATATTGACTCTTCAATGCAATAACGCTGCTTTCCTTTACTGCTCTTTTCTGAATTATTGTCTTTTATAGCGTTGCTCATAATTAAGGATCTCTTATCAGAGTCATGCAAGTTGAAGGAACTTGAATTTTTTTGAGATAAAGTCGAACCATCAACAATGGCAGAAGTATAAATATCTGCTGCAAACTTATCGACCTGTTGATTGTTTACCGGTGATGCACAGTTAAATGCATCCTCTTCTTTAACTAAATTATGATTTACAAAATTACTAGAGCCATTTGTTGACTCTAAATCCAGATCATCAAGAGAGTAATCCTTAGGTCCAAGTCCTAGAGAGCTATCTCCTATGCCATCTTTCTCGTAAACAAGTCCGACATACTCCTCATCTGTCATAGCGCTAAGGTCGCGATAACGACTCCTTCTGTTAGGCCTAAATTCTTGATGATAAATAATCAAAGTTGGATCTGGACCTAAATAGAACAAGTCTTCATCTTGAGGCATTCGGTCTACTAATATTTCGACATCTGAATATATATTAGTAAACTGTATGGAGTCTTCATAGTTATCCATGTACTCCATGTCATACATATCTGTTACAGATACATAACTGCTATGATCGAAATCTAATATCTGCTTATATGTATCTGCATCAGATAAGGTCTTTTTAATACATGAATAATCACCAATAGTCATCCTTTCTTCTAAGGTCTTGTCTTTTCTACGACCCTTTCTTAGCTTTTTTAAAATAAGATGCCTATCAATATTATTCATAATTCACGACCGCATCATTAATAATCTATGTAAGACCAGGAAGCACGTCGCACAGCTCAATATGATTACATTGAGCTTGAATTATTTGGGCAGATAACTTTTCTCTGAAAATTTCAATAGCAGCTAAACATTGAGGCGAATAGTTAATAGAAAGAGCTCCCGAACCAAGGCCTGATAGAGCTTCATAAATATCTGGTGTTACAGTCAAAGAAACCTTTGGATCTCCGGCTTCAACCATCGGTAACTCTAAAATACTTTGATTTGGAATAATAGCCCAAGAGTCATAATCGGACTCATAGCTTTTTTCATTTAGCGATAAGACTAAATCCTCATGCAGCATGCGACTTTCGTTTATTTCATTAGTCGTACTATTAAAATGAATATTAATTTTTTTATCATCAGAGTCTGCATCATAGCAATCTGAGAATACGGCTTTAAGACCAAACGAAATATTCGTATACCATGAGTGTGGCAAATAATGCTTTTTTAACTGAAAAGGTAATTCTTTACGATTGTCTAAATAAGGCTTTAAAGAAATTACCTTATGCCACAAAGTCAAAAACTCAATTCCGTGCTTGAAAGAAGAAAGATTGTAAAGATCATCTAACAGTTTCTTACAGGCATCCATTCGTTCTCTACTACCACTAACAGTATTGTCATCGTGCATAGTAAAGAAAAAACACCTTCTTAAACTTTCAAGAATATTTAACTGATCTAGATGGTGATGACTGTCTGTTTTTCTATTAGACACATTACTGTTCTTTCGCTCATCAAAGTCGCGTCTAATTGAAGCTAGAGCGGCTTTAAAAGAGTCAAAGGCATGATCTTTATATGTTCTTTTAAAGCTATCATCGGTAATAAAGTATTTGGCAACTGGAAAAAAGAAGCTATTTGAATCCTGAACGTCATCTTTTTTGCAGTTAGTCAAAAATGTATCGATAGGAATGCTGCTGCGTGTTCCTATGCCGGTCGACATTAGCTGCTTAAATACATTACTTATACCTGAATCATCATTGTTTTCACTATCATCAAAAGCAATAAGATTAAGGCCAAATAAATTATCGTACGGGTTCGAGTGTACGACATAGTCGTTTGAACCATAGCCGCCATTTAAGCACTCTGTTTCATATTTAAAGTAGTTGTACTCTTGAATGATTTTCTTATCGACAGGTAAACTCTTAATTTCCTTGCATGTTATTAAAGGAGCATTCTCATCCCAACGACCAAGTAGAGCATTAGATAATATGATAAGTAGTTTTCTGATATTAAGATGAGCACCATTAGCTATTAATAACATGATAATAGATGCTAGTCCGTACTTAAATCTTTGATTATCAGCATTTAAGACTTCATAATTTCTATGAATCGGACAGCTATTTCTTAAAGAACAGCTAGAGCAATCAGAGAAGTGCTTTTCATCAAAAAGTTCGGAGACTATTTCGTAAATTAATTTTTCATCAACAATGGATGACATATCCATTAAAAATAGCTTTTCACTAGCTGCTTTTACAAGCTTGCTCGAACGAACGTTTAAGGCGCAAAGGGCACCTTCACTAAAGCACGTATTACTATCGCCCAAAAAGTAAGAACGTAATGTCAGCAAATATTTTTGTGAAAACTCTTTCCTAACATCATCTGAGACGATATTTAACGACATCTCCTCAAAATGCTGCAGCAGAATACCTTTGTTAGCAGCAAGGATAATAATCTTGTTGACCTTATGATCAGTTGCGCTGTCATCTAAAAGAATGCCCATCATGTCATTTAAGAGCAACTCTTTTTCAGGAGATTGATCAGCGAGCTCACTGCAGTCTGAAACGAGCCAGACTGGGCATTTTCTATTAGGCTCTAAAGAATTAAACTCAGTAATTTCACGATAAGTTGAGTCATTCAGAGAAAACTGTAAATTAATACCAAATCTGCTTTGTAAAAGATTTAATATTAAATGAGTTTTGCCATCGCCTGCCTGTCCATTAACAACAATAATTGCTGGTCTATCCTGCTTTATCACATCGGTCATTGTTTCGATGTAATTTTCACAGCACTCAACGATAAACTGAAAGTTATCTCCTGTTTGGCTCTCAGCAAAAGAATTATTGTTATTTAAAGATGGGCCATATTTAGCAAGCTTATTTATATATTGCTCTGTACTTTCTTGAGTATTCATAATCCACCTAACTTGCTAAATAGATGACAATATTCATTTAATAAATCTATGTAGCAATTATTGCTACTTCATACAAAACGCACAGCTGCCTTTTCCTTCCATGCAGCCGTAAATAGTATCAATATCTAACTCTTCTTCGAGACCTACTCTAAGAGGATTTACTTTTCGCTTTGCTTCTGCAGATTTTTTTCTTGCCTCAAAGTCGCGTTTAATTTGAGCAACTCTTTCAGGCTTAGATAGTTCTGCAAGGGATTCGCCTTGACTCCATGTAAATGGAGTACCGTCCTCAATTGAGGTCTTCTCAAGCTCCATTGCTCTTATGAAAGCTTCTGGATGGTGCTCAAGCAGGCCAACCCACTCAATTTTTTGCTGGAAGAAGCAGAAAGTACATCCTGATCGAGAACGCCAGTCATAGTACTTTGGAAGACCCAAACCAGAGCTTTCTAAAATATCCATAACGCCGGCTTTATCAATGCCATCTTCACGGAATGGCATGACTACTTTGAGGTTATCTCTATTTGTAAGCAAACCAGAACGGCTAGGCTCATCAATACGAATTGCCACGTAGCTATAGACTTTCTCACCTGCGTCTAATGATGGTTTAATCCAATCGTAGAAAGGAACTAACTTCATCTGAATAGTGCACCAACGAGATTGTGGTGATGGTAGAAAGTTGTTGTTCTTCTTAAGAAGAAACTCGAATGTCTTGTCGTTATTGATGTAGTTAATTGGCTTGCCGAGATAGCACTCTAGCTTGCCAAGAAACTCATACACCTCAGGTAGCTCTTCGCCAGTGTCAGTAAAGAAATATTCAATTGGAGTGTCTGGATAGTTCTCTTTCATATAAATAGCCAAAGCAGCACTATCTTTTCCGCCCGAAAGGCCTAATACATGTCTGGCCATTTACATTATCCTCATTAAACACAGCTCTAAATATCATACTTCATAGATACTTTAAGCCATCTCGTTTACGTATACAAATTTGACGATGATCAAATATATTTTAAAGACGTACCAACGCTAGCGAACACACATTCAAGCTTGAGATGGTTGCGTTTATCTAGTTGCTAGCTTAAGCATTTGTGAACACAGAGCCACGATCTGCTTATAGTCACATTTACCAATGGTAGTCAAAATATTCTGCGCTTGTTCAGCAGCTTGATGAAGCTCTTGCGTTGTGAGCTCAACTACCTCAGAAATATCATCACCATCAGGTGTAGAGGAAATAACGCTAACAAATCTTCTATCTGACTGCTTATCGTGATAGCCTGCAAAACACTCTGCTTTTCTAAAGCCCATAGCTAACTCTGGTATTAGAGCTAAAGTCACAGCAATATCGTGATCATTAAGTGATTTAACTGGCTTATCTGTACAGAGCGTTATGATGCCTTCTATTGAACTTCTACCACCTTCAAAAGTGCTTAGGCGCTTAATAAACATCTCGACCTTGCTGTCATTAGCTGCAGCAATTTCATTAATTGATTCAGCACGGTTCTTGATTTGCTCAACAACATCAGCACCTGAACAACCTAAAGACTTAAATAATAAACTTTGAATTTTGTTCAAAGTCTGGCTGTAATATTCAATTATCTCTTTAATATCTTGAATCAATAACGAATTATCTTTAGCAATATTTGGATAGAGTCCAAATAATTTGTCATAGATAAGATCAAGTGGGTCGTTAGCATTGAGCACGTAAGACTTTAATTTTTGTGCTCTTTTTGAAAGATTAATTGTTCTCTGTGTTAGAGCAGGTAACTTCAACATGAAGAAAACGATAGCTCTTGCTAATGCTAAAGGCTCACTACTTGTGCACTTAATTTCAAGATCTCTAAATGCCTCTAACAGACTATTAGCAGCATCTAGAGAGGTATTGTCGAGCTTATAAAGTTTAAATGTGAATCGATCAACATTTACAAGATAGTCGCCAACAAAATCCTCAGAAAAATCTGTCACGAAGAAATTGTCGTTATAAACAGCAACACGATCTTTATTAACGAGCATATAGAATAATAATAAGATCAGGTGAAGGCCTGCTTTAACGCCAAATGGTTGGTTAGACCAAAGATCAAAGATTTCAAATGCACTTACATTAGGCTTAGAAATAAGCAGCTTATCAGTTGCATCAAAGAGCGCACAAATTTTTGGATCAGACTTGTCATCTAAGACAAAACCATAGCCTGTAGAGTTTTGTCTATGCAAGCCATGTAGCTCGAAAATAGTCCAGTACAGATTCATCTCAGGAGGAGTTTTTTCAAAGCCTAAATTCTGCTTATCGGAATAGCCGCACATATGCTCAAGCAGAATTCTTCTTGCTTTAGCTACACTAGCTGAGATCTTATTCCTATTAATGAGCTCATTTTTGATAATTGGTGACTGATCAAATAATGCATCAGCAATATCTGAAGCTAAGACCCATAAATCAGCACTTTTTACTGTATAGTCCTTATTCCTTAAGTACTTACTTACACAATATAGAGCTGCATAATCATTATCAATTAACTGTTCTAGCTCTTTTCTTGCTTCAGGAGTTAAAGAGTAACGAGCGCTAATTTCATTGGCAACCACATGCTCTGTCGAAATATTTGCATCATTAATTGCAAGCGCATGTAGCTGTTCAAAATCTAAATATTTCCTGCTCTCGCTATTTAATTGATATCCTAATAAAGGGATAGTTTCAGTATCGACAGCAAGACATAATTTAGATAATACAGATCCGTTATGAACAACAAATGCGTCGTTTAAAGAGTTATAAACTAACTGCTCTAAAGACAACTGTTCAACTCTTAATCTCTCATTAACTTCTCGACGAGCAACAGCATCACCCTCTAATAGAGGATCGCTTTGCATTTCTTTATATGTCTGTAGTGTTCTAGCTGAATTAAATATCTCTGATGACTTCAGACACACTGCATAAATATGATTCTTACAAATGGAACTGCAGTATTTAGCGACTGATAAAGCTTCAGCAAATGACTTAGCCTTATCGCCAGTATCATTTGATAAAACTAAGAATACTTTGCCAATTTCGGTATTTGTACACTGGTATTTGTAAGATTCAGTGAAAACATCCTCAAGTAGAATGGCCTCTACCTCAAAATACCTCAAGCTACCAGTACGCACGTAGTGACGCTTGGCTACAACGGTTTTGCTTTCAGCAATATATTGCTTAATAACGTCTAATTTAACGTCCTGAGAGTTATAGAATTTTGCGAAAGATGCATCAAAGTCAAAATCAGAGCCGTTAAAGCATCCATAAGAACCATCGTAAGACTTGTATATGACTGCTTTTGCATCAATAAGAGCAGCTATATCATTTTCAAATGAAGCATCAGCATCAGTTGTTTGGCAATAATATGGAGATGCAATAATGTTTCTATAAATATCCTCAAGAATTTCCTTCTTAGGATAAATAGAATAGCCCTTACCAAAAATCTCCATTACGGCAATGGTCTTAAAGAGATTTAGCTGCGATAAAGTGCTATTGCCTTCAAGATGCGTGATGATCTCACATGTCTCTGCATATAGCTTTCCTGTCTGACCATAACCAACTAGACTTTGATTATTTCTAATGTAATCAAATAAACAGCTTGGCAGATAAAGATCAGAGCTATCACGAGATTGTGAGGATAAAAATGAGCTAAATGAGAATGGCTCGTAAGAGTTTAAAAAGCCAAAAATAGTACGCTCATTCTGACCGAAATAAAGACGCGACATTGCGCATACTAGCAGAATAGAGATTGGATGCAATGGCAAGCAATTGCTAAAACTTCTGCTGATGGCGTCAAGATTGTTGCTCTTTGGGTATAAGATCTTGGCAATATATGATGAATCATACTCAGTATGATATTCATCATTATTAATTGAGCTAGCAACTAAATTAATGCTTTCAAACTCAGAAGGAGCAAGGATCTGATTTTCAAATCTACCTTGAATCTTAGCCCACTCATCTTTGAGACTCTTATCAGACTTTGCAATATATGATTCAAAAGACTGATGCATTATTCCAAGAAGTATTAAATGGCCATCTGATCTAGCTGCTGCCTCAGATAATTCTTGTAATAAATAAATATCATTAGTCTCAATAGCATGCTGAAGAAATTTACCGAGCTCATCAACAATAATTAATACCCTTTTATTATTATCTTTGAGTCGATCAATAAATATAGAAATCTCAGCTTGATTGAGTTCGCTAGCTGTGTAAAATTCGCTAGTAACTTTATCTTCTTTAAGTCGAGAATGTAAAACATTGCGCAGGCTTGTATTGCTGCCCACGATGTTGATAGAAGACCAGTACTTGTAAGCGCCTTTTTTAGCAAATAGCTTTGTTATGTTATTGTCGTCGTGATTATTCTTGAAATCTTTGACAAAGCCTAAAGCCTTATTGCGAATAACACTATCTTGACTGATTAATGAGCTTAGAAGAAGAGCTAAAGTTGATTTACCAGAGCCAAATGCGCCACTCCAGGTAAAGGCACAATTGTGCTTACCCAGAATAACAGCACACATGTTGTCAACAACATTTAAGCTTGACTGCAGCGGGATAAATCCGTTCAGTGCATTGCGGTCTGTAACATCTAAGTCAACGCGAACTGCCTTTAAGAATTGGCGTTTAATAACAATCTTGTCGGCTAGAGATTTTTGTTCTTCAGACATTTCTATAAACTTCTTCTAACAACTGTTGCTTGAGCTTAATACGACTGTTTTCGTCTGTTACAGTGCAATATATCTGTCTAATACCGTTTTGCTCTATGAAGCTTATAGCTCCAGAACTTACCTCAGACAACTTAGATAAGTAATTAGCCAAGCTTTCTTCATTAAGCTTAAAGACTCTTCCAGGAGAATCTACTTCATAGGCGATAGTATTGAAGTCGTATGTGACAATGCTATTTTTAGGTCTGCCAATATAATCTAGAAGGCAGTATGCAAACACATATGGGCTTAAGCTACTGTGCAAACCTCGGTTGGCGCTAATAGACTCAACTGAAGCACTTAAGAGTTGCAGCTCGCGCATCGGGCAGTCTGAAATATCTTCAACATTATCAAGCTTTTTGACCGTAGTACGCAGAACACCAATGTCTCTTGTTAAAGGTGAATATGTTCTAACCGCAACATCAATATCTGTTTTAAGAGTTTTTTCTGCAGGCAATTTTTTAATATTGCCAGCTATATGCTCTCTTTCCAAGAAGCCTTTTAGCTCGCTTGCGATTATTTCCTTTGTAACAGTGTTTAAATTTAATTTATTAAAAATAAACCACAAAGCTGTATATTTAGAGCTATCAGAACAAATGAAGTAATGCCAAAGCCATAGAGTATCAACATACTCAGAATAAGGATCAAAACCCTTAATAGACTGCTTTAACAAAGAAGCAACTTCAGGATCTACCTTGATTTTCTCATCAGGTAAATTGTCGAGATCATCAGTAATTGGTTCGAGACACTCTGTACCAAATAGCTTGATTGCAAATGCTGTTACATGGTTGTTGCTGTCAAGAATATTGAGGCATCTTGCCCAGTAGAGCATGGAGTCAATCATATTTGAGCCAACGCCAAGCTCAATGATTGCCTGTTTGACATCTGAGAAGCTTACTGCTTTACCTTTGAGCATGCGTCTCAGACTATATTGATAGGCCTTTAATGGCCATAATTGACGAAGGGAGAAAGATTGCGTACCGCCAAACTTGTAGTTTGGGCAAGATGAAACGCTTGAGATTTTTGCTTTTTTTGCCTTTTTTATGACTTTTGTATTAGATGCACCAGCTTCAATTGCTGCTGGGGAACCCCCAGTTTTTTCAGACTTCTGCCCTTTTGTTTTTAGGCCATTATCTAATTCCTGAGAGTTTGTTACGTGTGACATCTTTGTTGGTTTCTATCATAAATAGGTTATATGATGTTCCGTAAACAAAAAATTTTTAAATATCAGAACAATCATATCAGACAAAAAGCGAAATCTTAGCTAATAGCAAAGCACTTACAATCGCCAAAGAGAATTTAAATTTAGGGAACCCCGCGACATTATAAAATAATAACTATCTTCATTTGAAGCTTGCTTTTTCATAATAACACGTGTATGTAAAAGGGTTGCAATCCCTTATCTACATAGCATTTTGAATTACGAAAGTAAGATTGTATTCTCGATGCTTTTATCAACTGCACTATTATTGAACAATTTCTACTTAAACTTTCTAACACAAAAGCTATATGGCAGTTGTCTTGAGCTTATAAATATTGGCGGAAAAAGAAAAGCAGCACATGTGGCTGCTCTTTTAGACGTACTAAGAAAAAGAGCAGCCCGAGGGCTGCCCTTTTTCTTATGTGATTTGATTGCTACCCGTGATGGGAGCATCTTTGAAACTTAGCGGTATAAGCAGACGCTAATCTCAGGATCGTTCATGTTCTCCTTGGTGTACCAAAGAGCACCGGTATCAACGTCCTGAACTGGCTTGCCGTTAACTGCGTCAACAGCTAAGCGAACTGCCTGGTAACCAATCTGAACTGGGTTCTGAGTAACAGCGCCGGTTAATACGCCGTCTTCCATTGCGTCAAGAACCTTGGTGCCTGCGTCGAAGCCAACAGCGATAACCTTGTCGCTACCTAAAACGTCTAATCCTTCGTTAGCAGTGATGATTGCGTTGGTAGCAAACTCGTTAGAGCCGTAAACAGCGATGATGTCTTTCTTCTCTAAAATAGCAGAAGCAACTGCAGCAGCGTCAACGTCCTTAACCTCAGCTGGAATACCTACGTCGAGGATAACAGATGCGCCCTTAACTTTAGCGCGTAATGAGTCGTGACCTTCAACAGATACCTTGTCCTTACCTACAGCTGCTACGAAAGCATCAACGAAGCCCTTAGTACGGGAAACGATGGACTGTGAGTTGGACTCCTGAGCGATAACACCAATACGTACTGGCTTGTCTGGAGTTGCTGCATCAAGCTTTGCCTGGATGAGCTTCTTGAGCTCAGCAGCTGCTAAACCACCAGCAGCGGTGTTGTCGGTAGATGCGGTTGCCTTAATTGCACCCTCTGGAGCATCAGGTACACCAGAGTCGAAACCGATCATTGGGATGCCTTCATCCTTTGCCATTTGGATGGAGTCGAGCATAGCACGAGTATCAAGTGCTGCAAGGCAGATTGCAGCAGGCTTAGTGGCGATAGCAGCGTTGAGGTACTCTACCTGCTGAGCAATGTTGGACTCATTGTCTGGACCTTGGAAGTCAACAGATACGTTGAACTCTTTAGCAGCCTGTTGGGTACCCTGCTCAACGGCCTTCCAGAATTGGTGCTGGAAACCCTTTGCTACTACGTTAATATGCATCTGATCTGCTGCAAAAGCAGAAGCGGAGAAAGCTACAGATGCAGCTGCGCCTAAGGCTAAAACTAACTTGCTAAGCTTCATAGAAAAATCCTTGAGATCAATTTTCTTTTAACACTGTCTACTTTAGATTAGTTCCAAGCTTTGCATTCATGCATCATTATGCATTGATGCTCGGTAAGGCAAATTCCTTGAGCGGCGAGCTTAATTAAATGTACGCCTGTACTTCAGTATCTACTAAGTTCTTGCAAGCTAACTTAAGAAATCCTCATGACTTAAGCGCCTAGTGTAAAACGTCAAAGTAGATGCTGTTTACTAATCTTCATAAAAAGCGTTTTTAAGTGATGCCATAATTAAGTTCATATCCACTCTAGTCACGGCTACCAAACCTTAGTCAGGGGCTTAGTACCTACATCTAGACCTTCAAGTACTTAATCTGGCAAATACTCACCAAAGCATGTGCAATGGCTGTGATGCACCAGAAGATACAAGAGCAAAACTAAGTCTTGCTATAGCAAAGAAGCATCTTCTGGCTAAAGTCCATTCGCAACGAGCTGCAAAGTAATCTCACGGCGAACAAACTATTTGCAAAAGCTCAAGCCTTTCCCTTAGTTAGTCAGGCTAAAGTACAGTCCTTGTGCTCTTACTAAATTCGTACGGTCTTGCTTGTTTTTTTTCTTCTGTCTCTTAGCCGCAAGCGACAGGCAAACTGCTTATGCTGCATCCAATCAATGCCCAGCAGCTTGTTGTTGCGTCGTGCTCTTAGCACGGCTTATGTATAAGTAGCTTGGCTACTTAAGTAGCCGCCATCTAGTGCAGTGACTAACTGTCTACATGGCGGATACTAAGCTGCAAGTGCAGCTAAGTGGAGCGAACGCTGCTTTAGCAGCGAAAGCCGCCTTGCAGCGAGAGCTACTGTAGCAGCAAGCGGTGCTTTGCAGCGTAGGCTGCATGGCGGCGCTTGCAGATAAAGCAGCGTCACAGGGACGCTGCTAGCCTTGAATACTATCCTGCAGTGTTGGCCAAAGCTGCAGGGGCCTTTGGTAGTACCTACAGTGTGTATTACTACCTGCTTGGTAAGTTATGGTCTTTGTACTATAGGATAGTAACCTACAATACTTAGCTCAATCTTATGAGTAAGAAATTCTTCTCTCTTGCCAAGCTCATTTGAGGTGGGACTTACCGCTTGCGCGTGCCTAGCTATGCGAGGCCCTTACGCTTACGGGTTAAGATATCCATGTAAACAGCGAATACCAGAATGATACCTGTAATGAACATCTGATAGTGTGACTGGACACCGATATAAGGGAAGCCAATCTTAAGCACTGTCATAATGAAGACGCCGATCACAGTACCAAAGATGGAACCAACGCCACCAGCAAGTGAGGTACCGCCGATAACTACACCAGCAATTGCATCAAGCTCGAAGCCGTTACCAGTATTTGGCTGGGCGGTGGTGAACACTGCTACGTAAGCAATACCTGCTAAAGCAGCAAAGAAACCAGAGATGATGTAAGCAATAGTCTCGTAGTAGTTTACGTTAATACCGGAAAGACGGGTTGCTTCACGGTTAGAACCGATGGACAGAATGTAACGACCAATCTGAGTACGGTTTAATACTAAAGCCATAACGATAACGCAGATGGCTAAGAGAATGAAACCAGTTGGGAAGTTACGTGGCAAGAAACCATCGCGTGAGGTAATCATGAAGATCTCACGGAACCAAGCACCATCAGCAGAGCCTTGTGGGAAGGAAATAGTCTTAGTGCCTGAAACGATAGAACCTAAACCACGGGACATCATCATGGTACCTAAGGTAGCGATGAATGATGGCAGACCAAAGTGCGTTACTAGCAATCCGTTTATCAAACCAAAGAGCACACCTGTGGCGAGCATGGTTAATAAAACCAGAGGCATTGGCAATCCGGCTTCCATGAGCGTACCGCCGACGAGAGCCGAGCAGATCGCAACTGTACCAATGGACAGATCGATACCGCCGGTGGCAATAACGAAGGTTACACCAATGGCCATGAAGGCAATGTAGTAAGCAGACTTAGAAATATTGGTAAATGTGGTTGGCTGCATGAAACGATCAGTCATCATCGCAAATACAGCACAGATGAGTACGAGGGCCAACACCACAGCGGCCTGTTGGTTAGAAACCAACTTCTTTAATTGATCCACGGAAAACTCCTGCTTTTTCACAAGCCCCTGTCTAAAGTAGCTAAAGGTTAGAACCTGTGGCGAAGCAGCTATGAGGCTGCTTGGCGCTTTTTATGATCTTGCCTTTAGTTATTGCTTTGATGCACTTAAGTGCTTAGCACTTTTAGACAATGGGTAAGAGAGCAAACTTACCTATATGAGCTTTACAGACAATCTATTGAGGATGAAGTACTAGCGGGTAGCTAGAGTCATAATCTTTTCCTGAGTAGCCTCTTCAATTGGAAGAATGCCAGTTAACTTGCCTTCGCACATCACGGCCACACGGTCGGACATACGCAGCACCTCAGGAAGTTCTGATGAAATCATGATGATGGCTTTACCTTGTTTAGCCAGCATTTCCATCAGATTGTAGATTTCACTCTTAGCACCAACGTCGATACCACGGGTTGGCTCATCGAAGATGAGAATATCAGAGTCATCAGTCAGCCATTTTGCGATAACCACCTTTTGCTGATTACCACCAGAGAGCTTCTTGATGATCTGCTTAATGCTTGGAGTCTTGGTCTTGAGCTCACTGACATACTTTTTAGAGATTTCCTCAGTTTTAGCAGTGTCAATGAAATTAATGCCCGAGATGAACTTTTGCAGTGAAGCGATAACAGTGTTTTCTTCAACTGACTTGTCTACGAGCAGACCATAACGCTTACGGTCTTCTGATAAATAACCGATACCGTGTGCTACTGCATCTTTTGGAGACTTGATGGAGACTTCTTCACCATTGATGTAAATCTTGCCTGAATCCATCTTGTCTGCGCCGAAAATCAAGCGGGCAGTTTCAGTACGGCCAGCCCCCATCAGTCCAGAGAAGCCAATAATCTCGCCTGCATGTACCTCAAAAGATACATCCTGAACAAACTTGCCACGATTTAGGTGCTCGCACTTTAAGAGAACCTTAGCATCTTCTGGACAGGCTGATTTGGTCTTAGGTGCAATATAAACTGCGCGGCCAACCATCATCTTAATGATGTCGTCCTTTGAGCAGGTCTTAGCATCTAAAACACCAACATACTCACCATCACGCATTACGGTGATACGATCGGAGATCACGTTGATCTCGTCCATACGGTGAGAAATGTAGATGATTGCAGCTCCCTTTGACTTCAGGTCGCGAATTACGCGGAAGAGTTCTTCAATCTCGTGATCGGTGAGAGCTGCAGTTGGCTCATCTAAGACGATGACCTTGGCGTTTTTAGAAATAACCTTGGCAATTTCAACCATCTGCTGCTTACCAACGGTAAGCATACCTACCTTGACTGATGGATCGATGTCGACGTTCAAAATCTTGAACAGTTCGCTAGCCTTGCGCTCCATCTCGGCATCATCGATTAAGACGCCTTTCATGGACTCGTGGCCAATGAAGAGGTTCTGAGCTACTGTCAGATCCTTCATCATATTCAGCTCCTGGTGCACAATGGCAATACCTGCAGCCTCAGACTCGGCAGGACCATGGAACTCAACATCCTTTCCGTCATAGAAGATACGACCCTCATCGCGTGAGTAGATGCCGGTTAAAATCTTCATCAGAGTAGATTTACCTGCACCGTTCTCACCCATCAGGGCATGTACTTCGCCCTCGTAGAGATCAATAGCGCCGTTCTTGAGCGCAGGAACGCCGTTGAACGCTTTCTTGATTCCCTGCATGGACAAAATTATATTAGCCATACTTTGTTTCATCCTTTTTGCTCAACGCTAAGGGTCGTTTTTAGTGAACTCTTAGATTTGAACATCTAAGACCATTGCTAAAACCTTAACTCATCAAAAGGTGGCGATCTGAGATCACCAAGCACATGGTCTATGTTTTTGGGTGATGCCCCTCGGACTCAATAGCACAGCAGGTCAAACAGAGCAAAGTGAGATGCAATACTATTGCAAGCGTGGTTGGTAGTACGTCCGTGTTGCTACCAACTGATAGCCACGAGCTTAAGCTCATGATTATCAATAGTTACCTAAAAGCTGCTTGAGATCTTTTAGGTTTGTACACTAACTAAGTGCTAAGCGTACCTTGCGGTAGCTGAGCGTGGCGAGCATACATATATGTGTGCCCAGTTAAGTAAGCATACATATATGTGTACTCAGTTAAGTAAGCATACATATATGTGTGCTCAGTTAAGTAAGCATACATATATGTGTACTCACAGGTAGTTTTAAAGTAAGAGCAGTATTTACTTAGAGCTTAGGCGCATGTGAGATAAGTAATAAGTTGCTTGTCACTACCTTTACTGACTCAAACTTGGATAAATACTATTTATCGCTATTCGATCTTTAAGAGCTACTAGCCCTGTTAAACAGGCTAGTAGCTTGAATCTATGCCTTAATTAAGAGTGTTACTCTTAGGCGTTGGACTTACGCTGACCGTAGGTCTTGAACTTCTCAGCCATTAAAGTCATTTCCTCATCTGGGAGGATGTGAGGCTTGCCCATGCAAGATGCCATATAGTGGATCTGAGAGCAGTACTCAACTTCTTCAATGATATTGAAGGCGTTTAATAAGTCCTGAGCGCCAGATAAGATGCCGTGGTTAGCCAGGATTACAGCACGACGATCTTTCATGTACTCATAGGAGTTAACTGCTAACTCATGAGTACCGTAGGTTGCATAAGGAGCGCAACGTACATTAGGACCGGCAACAGCAACCATGTAGTGTGAAGGTGGCAGATCTTGACGCAGAACTGCAAGCACGGTTGCATAAGTAGTGTGAGCGTGAATAACAGCATCGATATCGTTACGGTGACGATATGGCATGAGGTGCATTTCCCACTCTGATGATGGGGTCTTAGTGCCCTCAACGGTCTTGCCGTCTAAGTCGATAATGACGATATCCTCAGGACGAATCTCAAAGAAGTCGATGCCTGAAGGAGTGATCGCTACAGTACCATTCTCACGATCGAATACAGAGAGGTTGCCGCCAGTGCCCTTAGTCAGGTTTGCAGTAACTAAACGCTTGCCAAACTCAACTAAATCATGACGTGCTTTTTCCATCAGCATAATTGTGTTCCTCATTAAGTACAGACCAAATGTCTGTGTGCACCTTTGTATGCTTCAAATAAGCTGATGAGTACATACTAAAGATGCTTATGTCTTGTCTTGCACAAGACGTAGAGCCAAGTCTCTTACAAGGTTGCTATCTTAGAGCTAAAGCTCTAAAAAAGAAGCCTGCTAGGGCCTAGGCTCTTAAAAAGTAGCCTGCTTTAGGCAGGAAGAGACAAAGCTAAGCTGCCTCTTGAAAGCAGGCTACGTTGAGTGTGTGTGTTGATAAGACTTAAGCAAGTACTCTAAGTCCTAAGCTAAATGGCTATGCCACTTTAGCTTTGCTATAAGCCAAAGCCCTTGCAGGATTTGGCTTAGCGCTCTTTAGATAAAACTCTATTAGAGCTTGTACAGAGGGCCGTAGTTCTTGCATGCACGGAAGTCTTGGCCTTCCTTATCCATACCGAATGCGTTCCAGCATGATGGACGGAAGATCTTGTCCTCTGGTACGTTGTGGCCGCATACAGGGATACGGAGGATGGAGGCTAAGGTGATTAAGTCAGCACCGATGTGGCCGTAAGCGATAGCACCGTGGTTAGCACCCCAGTTGTTCATTACGTCATAAGCGGTCTTGAACATAGCGCTCTTGCCGTCGCAACGTGGAGCAAACCAAGTGCAAGGCCAGGTGTAGTCAGTACGCTTCCACAGCTTCTCAGTAACCTCTTGAGGTAACTTAACAGACCAGCCTTCAGCAATCTGTAGAACTGGACCTAAGCCCTTAACGAGGTTTAAGCGCATCATGGTCATTGGAACTTCAGCGTCAGTTAAGAAACGTGAAGAGTAACCGCCGCCACGGAAGTAGCCTAAGTCAGCTGCGTTCCAGGTGGTTGCCTCTAAGCACTTCTTAATGTCTTCATCAGTCATGTCGTACCATGGCTTGATGGTGCGGTTGCCCTGCTCATCACGAGCTTGGCAGGAGAAGTCTAATGCAGATGCACCTGAGTTAATTAAGTGTAAGAAGCCGTCGCAATCCTTAGCATGGCCTTCAAGATCGTAGCCGGTTACACGCTTAACAGCATTGCCTGACCAGTAAGTACGTACGTCAGAGAACATGGTGGCGCGGTTGGTTAATAACTTACCAAAGAGCATACCGAAGCCGTTTAATACGTCATTCTCGGTAGCTAAAACCATGGTCTCGCGCTTGCCGTTCCAGTCAAATGAGGAGTTTAATAAAGCCTCAGCGTAGTCGCCGTTAGGGTAGAAGTCAGTCCACTGTCTTTGACCCTGGAAGCCTGCTGCAATAGCGTTGTGGCCTAAAGCCTCTTCCTCACAGCCAGCTGGTAAGTTCTTGTTGCCCTTCATGAGGTCCTTAACGATGACCATCATCTTAACAACGAACTCCCACTGCTCTTCCTTAACCTCTGGAGAGTTCTGCATGGACTCAGGGTTCTTATCGAAGCCTTCCTTGCAGTAAGCCTTGGTCCACTCCATGGCCTTCTTGAACTCTTCTGGGTCGTAGATGTTGTTTTCCATACGACGGATGATTTCAACCTCATCTACAGACTCAACACGCATGCCGAGGTATTCTTCGATGAAGTTAGAGTCGATGATGGAACCAGCAATACCCATACAGATAGAGCCGATCTGCAGATAGCTCTTACCACGCATCTGAGCTGCTGCTAAAGCAGCGCGGCCAAAGCGTAAGATCTTCTCTTGAACGTCTGCAGGAATGGAGGTGTCGTCAGCATCCTGAACTTCGTGGCCATAAATACCAAATGCTGGAAGACCCTTTTGTGCATGACCTGCTAATACAGCAGCTAAGTACACAGCACCTGGACGCTCAGTGCCGTTAAAGCCCCAAACACCCTTAATGGTGTGCTTGTCCATGTCCATGGTCTCAGAGCCGTAGCACCAGCAAGGAGTTACGGTTAAGGTGATATCAACACCTTCACGACGGAACTTCTCTTGGCAAGCAGCTGCCTCAGGAACACGACCGATAGTGGTATCAGCGATAACTACCTCAACAGGGGTGCCGTCGGTGTACTTTAAGTTAGCGCGCAGTAAGTCAGCAGCGCTCTTGGCCATATTCATGGTTTGCTCTTCAAGAGACTCACGAACCTTCAGTGGGCCGCGACGACCGTCGATAGTAGGACGAATACCGATCTTTGGATGTGACATGGTTTAACTCCTGATGAAATGAGCCTACACAACGACCGAATCTTAGTAAGCAAGACAAAAGCATAGCTAAAAAAATGCAAAGTGCTTGGCTTTAAAGAGTGCTTGCTAAGACAACGACAATCCAAAATGGTCGTTGTACATTGCTCTGAAGAATCTATATTGAGCAAGTCTTTGCATGCAGAGGGATTACTCACTGACCCTCTGCATGTGCCTACAAACAGTAGTTTGGTAAGCTAGTTAAACTGTATGGCTATTGGTTATGGCCTACAGTAATGACTTGTAGAGTTCCTTAATATCAGCAACTGAGGTATCACGTGGATTACCGCCAGTGCAAACGTCATTGAAGGCTGACTTTGAGAGGAAGTCTAAGTCCTCTTCCTTAACGATAGCCTTAAGATCCTGTGGAATGCCCACATCACGAGAGAGCTGAGCAACGGCATCAATGGCAGCCTTGCGATACTCTTCTTGTGACATGCTCTCAGCACCCTTAACACCAAATGCCTTAGCAATTGATAAGTACTTGTCGCCAGTGAACTCAGCGTTGTACTTCATAACTGTTGGCAGAATGATGGCGTTAGCTACACCGTGTGGGGTGTCATAGTGAGCACCTAATGGGTGAGCCATGGAGTGAACAATACCTAAACCTACGTTAGAGAAGCCCATACCAGCTACGTACTGAGCTAATGCCATGCCCTCACGGCCCTTAGGATCACCCTC
Organism: Anaerobiospirillum succiniciproducens DSM 6400; assembly: GCF_000482845.1. Classification (GTDB taxonomy): domain Bacteria; phylum Pseudomonadota; class Gammaproteobacteria; order Enterobacterales; family Succinivibrionaceae; genus Anaerobiospirillum; species Anaerobiospirillum succiniciproducens. The sequence continues at coordinate 13,056 of NZ_AXWV01000031.1, read as the reverse complement.
AACTGCTAAACGTAAGTTTGCAGCGATAAGCTCGATGGCCTTGATGTGGAACATGTCGGTCATATCCCAAGCAGCCTTGGTAATCAGACCTTCGATAGCGTGGGTTAAAGCGTCCATACCAGTTGCAGCAGTTAAGCCCTTAGGCATAGAGGCCATCATGTCTGGATCAACCACAGCGATCATTGGCATGTCGTTAGGGTCAACGCATACAAACTTACGATCCTTAGCTGGATCAGTAATTACGTAGTTGATGGTTACCTCAGCTGCGGTACCTGCAGTAGTTGGAACTGCAATGGTTGGAACAGCATGGTTCTTGGTGTCAGCTACACCCTCAAGGGAAACTACGTCAGCAAATTGAGGGTTGGTGATGATAATGCCGATAGCCTTGGCAGTATCCATGGAAGAACCGCCACCAATTGCGATGATGTAGTCAGCACCTGACTTTTTGAAAGCCTCAACACCGTGCTGTACGTTCTCAATAGTTGGGTTGGCCTTGATGTCTGAGTAGATTTCAAAATCTAAGTGGTTCTCAGTTAACAGATCGGTAACTTTGCTGGTAACGCCAAACTTGATTAAGTCAGGATCAGAGCAAACAAATGCCTTTTCAAGACGGCGTTGCTTTACCTCAAGAGGAATGTTCTGGATGGCACCTGCGCCGTGATAAGAGACGTTGTTGAGAACAATACGATTGGCCATAAGTATTTCCTACCTACATGAGTCCCACAATCGCTCAGACTGTTAAGCCGTATCTTTGCTACTAAACAAGTATTAACTTTGCCTACATGGCGCTTAGCTTGTCAGTACAAAGTAGAGCTTATTCTTAAGCTCTATATACCGGCCTGTCAGCTTGGGTGGTGGAGGCTATAGAAAGTTATGTGATTGTTTGCAGCTATGTTTTAAGTGTCGCTGTGTAGCACTTTAAGCAGGTAGGTCAGGCTTTTATCTTAGTTAATCTTGCAGTCTGCCTACGTGCTTTTGTTCCCTAATTCCAAGGAGTGGAATCTTTAGACAACACCCTTTTGCAGAGTGATATTGGCATACAGAGCCTTTTCTGAGGTGGCGATAATGCAGTATGCCTTCTTAGCATCCTCGTAGAATGCAAAGCGTTCAATGTTTTCAAAACACTCAGCGCCGCGCTTATCGTATTTAGCAACGATAGCCTTGTACTCATCCCAAATTGGAGTTTCTACAGGATCACCAGGAACAACCTGCATTAAGCTCACAGGCTTGTCGCAGTAAGTATCGAGAGGGAATACCTGTAAGATGGCATCTAAGATCTCTGGTACGCCATGACCATCAGCACGGATGACATAGCAATTCTCACCCATGGACTCACTTGGGAAGTTGCCATCAGCAATAACGATACGATCTGAGTGTCCCATTTCGCAGAGAATCTTTAACAGATCAGGGGAGATGATTGGTGGAATGTTCTTCAGCATGAACTTGCCTCCAGCGTAACTGATGCATATCTCAGTACGCTTGTCTTAAGCACTAAAGCTACAAAGTGATCTTTAGTCATTGTGCGCCCAAGCATTTATCTACAGGAGAATCAATGATTGAGAACCAAACTCAGGCGCAAGACTCATCAGTGTTATTTGTAGTGCAAAGCGCAAGACAAAAATGGTAATTTTTTCATCTCAAAAGGTAGGTTATTTACAAAAACTACCAAAAACGGGACGTTTTGGTAAATTTCATATGTCTAAAATACTGTAATGACCATATTTTGCTAGTGTTTTGGTAAATTTTTAACCTTTCAAACTATTTTACAAAAGGTGATAGAGATTTGATTTCAAATATCACCTCTTTTCAAAAACTGGAATCCACATCTCATTTAACAGCGAAAAAGCCCAATATAACGCCATTTGCGTAATATCTAGGATCCAAGCTGTTTGCATATCTACCGCATTTGTCTTACATTTTTGCCTATCAGTCACAACCTCTCTCTTTGGTAAATTATTCACCTTAAGAAACATTTTGTGCCTACCATTTTATGCCCCCTATTCTTGAGTAAGCCCTCCACTGCAAACAAAATGATAAAACCGCATACACACGCCATTTACCCCCATTTGAAAGCCCAAAAACTAGCTTATTTCAAGCAACACGACCTCAATAAACTTATCCAAGATCTGATTGAGACCATCCACCACATCACATCACCTGAGCCCAAACCAAGTAAGAGTACAAATCTATACAGAACCACCCAGAGTTTGTCTTAAAACCTCCAAGATTCTATAAAGAATTGAAGATACAACTTTGTATCAAAAGCTCATTAAAGTTAACTGCAACTAGCAGCAGCTGCAACACCATTACTTATAAGAGCCTAGGATTGCTCTATCCATAGATGAGCATCAATAAGACTCCAGAGTTTGACTGCGCATTCAAAGGGACTGACTTATCAGATACAAACCAGGCAAATCCGCCCCGGATCGGCTGCTTAAAGCCAAGCTAAATTTGAGATCATGTTAGCTGTTGAGTGGGACTGTGCTTTTATAAAAGAGCGTCTGCTCTTGATTGAAGGTGATTAGAGGGCAAGTGAAATTGCTAAAGACCGGATCTACCAAGCTTGTGTTATTTGCCTTTGCTTGCTTTTGTTAGGTTCCCATAAAGCCTTGTCTAGCCTAGCTTGGCGAGATCTTATTAGTCGTGGTAGCCGTTTGGATTTGTCTGCCTGGCGCAGTTTTATTAGTTTTGGGATCCGTATGTCTTTGTCTGCCTGGCTGGCTTGCATGCTTAATTGAGGTTGCCGTATGGCTGTGTATGCCTGGCTTGGTTTTATTAGTTGGGTGGAGCGGAGGGATGGTTTATTGAGTTTGCTTGGGGATCAAAAAAGGCCTCATAGAAGACTATAAGGCCTTTAGCTTTTGGTATGCACTTAAGTGTAATCAAGCATGTTTTTTAAGCTGTTCTTAACAAAGGGGACAATTGCAAGAACGGCTGCAAACAGATTAGTTGTGCACCATAAGCTCTGTGGCTAGCTTAGAGCTCTAATCTGTTTGGCTTAACACCGTGCTTTTAGCCAATAGGAGCCAAAACTCAAAACTCGGTGTATTTAAGCTAATCAACACAACTGCTTGATCGTGGAAAGTCCGCATGCAAATATGCGGTAACAGGAAGAAAGATGCAAAACACTTAATACTTTGCTCAGCCTTGGCATGTTGTGGGACATGCTCTTTTATGTACTTGTTAGCAAAGTGATTAAGTATGTGTTCTATAAGATCGCGCCTTATAAAACGCTTCCCATCTTCTTATCCGCTCGAGGGTGGGAAACAGTTTTATGGGCATGTCATAAGAGACACATTTGTTAAAAAAGCTGTGTGGAGACTGCGTGCTTAAGTGCCTAAAAACAGGCTGCTCTTATTTCTAAGAGCAGCCTGTCTAAGGTCAATCCTTACCTGTTAGTAGTTAAAGCAGTGCAACGCTTGTACTACATGAGAGACTTGTAGAGCTCACGAATCTCGAATACAGAAGTCTCACGTGGGTTGCCAGCGGTGCAAACGTCAGCGAATGCAGACTCAGCGAGGAAGTCGAGGTCTTCTTCCTTAACGATGTTCTTGAGGTTGTGTGGAATACCAACATCGTTAGAGAGCTGAGCAACAGCATTGATTGCTGCCTCGCGGTACTCGTCCTGGTGCATGTCATCAACACCCTTAACACCGAATGCCTTAGCAATGTGACGGTACTTGTCGCCTGTGTAGTCAGCGTTGTAGCGCATTACGGTAGGCAGAATGATGGCGTTAGCAACACCGTGTGGAGTGTCATAAGTAGCACCGAGTGGGTGAGCCATACCGTGAACCAGACCTAAACCTACGTTGGAGAAGCCCATACCTGCTAAGTACTGAGCTAAAGCCATGCCCTCACGGCCCTCAGGCTCGTTGTTTACAGCACCACGTAAGGAGCGAGAGATGATCTCGATAGCCTTGATGTGGAGCATATCGGACATTTCCCAAGCTGACTTGGTGATGAGGCCTTCGATAGCGTGGGTTAAGGCGTCCATACCAGTTGCTGCAGTTAAGCCGCGTGGCATTGAGGACATCATGTCAGGGTCGATAACTGCGATGCAGGCCATGGCGTTTGCGTCAACGCATACGAACTTACGGCCACGCTGTACGTCGGTGATTACGTAGTATGCAGTTACTTCAGAACCAGTACCTGCAGTGGTTGGTACGGTAATGGTTGGAACAGTTGGGTTGCGGGTTGGAGCAACACCTTCTAAGGAAACAACATCAGCAAACTCTGGGTTGGTGATGATGATACCGATAGCCTTGGCAGTGTCCATTGAAGAACCGCCACCAACAGCTAAGATGTAGTCAGCGCCGGAGGCCTTGAATGCTGCAACACCTGAGTTTACGTTCTCGATAGTTGGGTTTGGCTTAACGTCGGAGTAAATCTCGTATGGCAAGTCTGCATCGTCAAGTAAGTCGGTAATGCGGTTGATAACCTTGAACTCGATCAGACCAGGATCGGTACAAATGAAAGCCTTTTTCCAGCCGTGCTGCTTAACTTCAGTAACGATGTGCTGAATTGCGCCCTGACCGTGGTATGAAACTGCGTTGAGAATGATGCGGTTTGCCATAGTAATCAATCCTGAATGTTATTTGTTGACTTACGCCTGCCTGAAGAGGTGCAAGAGCAAATTTGCTTTTTCTTCAGTCGACATGCAGGTGGTCATCAACAAGTTTTAGTGCAATTCTTTAAGTCGACCAAACTTAAAGAACCTGTATACCAAATTTGTTCAACTCACTAGAGCTGAACTAATCAACTCATAGAGGCCTCGAAGACACGCTGTAGTTAGAGTAGCTATCAAGCCACACTCAAAGTTTTGCAAAGTGAAGTGCGTGTGCTTCGTTGCGTTGAGGCTATTTTTCCTAAAATCACCAAGTAGTTATGGTAAATTTTTAAGGTATTTTGGTAGATTTTATTAGTACTTTTCGTTAGTTCATTGGTAGATTTCAGTATTTACAAGTGTGAAAAACCACTTATGTATAAGCATTTTGCAAAAATTGCCCTATGCACTTTCTTGCTGTGAAAAAAGTCGTTCTAAAAGGAGATCCACATTTGATTTTCCTAGTAGATAAGGATTATCACTTGATTCTCTCATGTTCAAATTCTCAAGTAGCAGAGAGCTTTATCCCCAATTTGAGCAATTTTTAATCTTCACTTGCGTTTTCTTGCACTAGATCCTTATCACACAACGATCTACGTCACATTCACTCCTGTGCTACAATGACGCTGCAAATTTGCCGAGTCTACAAGGCTCCACTAACTAAGACTTAAAGATCATCTTTGAGTAACTACAATCAATTAACTTTGGTTAATACACAATATTGACCGTAAAAAGCGTCAATGTGTCCTAGATCGCTAAAACGGCTAGGAAGCTAAGCAAAGGCACTGCTGTTAGCAAAGTTAGCCAAGTAGTTACACGCAAATGCCAAGTTCGATCCCATACATACGCTCCAGCCTATACTTATATATGCTGAGCGTTTGTTATATGACCACTAGCAAGCATCTGCAGATGCATACATGTGCATATTTGATTGGCAACTGCATCTAATAAATGCCGCAACTAGTGACAGTCTACGCTTGATCCTGGCTTTGCTAAGAGCTTTATAGCACTAGATGAACTTATGTCTTCTTACCGGTAACTATTAAATGATTGATATCAAGGTAATAAACCCACCTTATCTCAATCCGCCTTATCAACTACGCGATCGTTTTAGAACCTATCTGCCTGTAGTTGTTGATGTGGAAACTGGTGGTTTCAACCCTAGAACTGATGCTCTGCTTGAAGTCTGTATGATCACTGTACAGATTGATAATGCAGGTAAGCTCACTCCAAAAGATCGCTTTAGCGTCAACATCCGTCCTTTTGAAGGCGCACAGCTTGTAAAGAACAATATTGATTTCTTAGGCATTGATCCTTTCGACGAAAAACGTAATCTTGTCGATGAGGCTGAGGCCATGAAACCTCTATTTAAGGCTGTGGCAAAAGAAGTGAAAGCTCAAGCTTGTACCAAGGCTATCTTAGTTGGTCACAACGGTGCCTTTGATCTAAGCTTTATCAACGCTGTAGCAGAGCGCATTAATTACAAGCGCAATCCTTTCCACCCATTCTCAGTTATCGACACAGCATCATTAGGCGCATTAGTGCTCGGTCAGACCGTGCTTTCAAGAGCATGTATCTCTGCAGGCATTAGCTTTAATGACAACAATGCCCACTCTGCTGTCTATGACACCGAAAAAGAGTGTGAATTATTCTGCTCGATCTACAACCGCTTCACTATGTATGCCGGTCTCCCAGGTAGGGAATAAACTACCTAAATTACAGCCTGACAAGATGCCTAAAAATGGTACCGACAAGCAGCATATGCTTGTACTTGCCACGACTGTATCTGAACGCCCGCTCTTGCGGGCGTTAAAGTTTTAGCGCTACTAAAAAAGCAATCTCCTACGGCCTAATCAGAGCATTCACGCTCAAATCACTATCCGCAACAACCTGCCTCAAAATCCCCAACCTCAAGTTAGATCTGCACCAATTACACAGCATCTGTAGCCATGGCCAGATCCAAGATCTTAAGAGACGTGTAAGTTTCTACGCAACGTCTAAGATAGCTGCTACTTTTATCAAAAGCCCATAATCATCTTCAAAATCAAGTGATAACCACCTTGCAAGGTGAGTGTGATGAAACATCAGCACAATAGCCTTATCTGCGCTCTTTTTATCCTTACAAGCTGCAAAAAAGCCAGTTACCTTTTTAAAGTAGCTTAACGTGGATGCACTTGATAGCCGTGATCTGCTTTTGAACTGATAATCGATAAATTGCTAAGAAAGTCGTGGTGCATTCTTGTGAAAGTGATGAAAATGTTCGAGAGGCATTGCACTCAATATTAGATACGATACATATCAGGCTCAAGCGGCAAAAGCGCAAATTTGGTCGTGTAAAACAATGCATCTATGTTGATCGCCTTTGTCTGCGTAATTGAGAAAATCACATCATGTGATAAGAAATTGTGAGTTGTGAGCTTGTTATATGAAGCTTTAAGGCATATGCTGTTTTTAGTTTCACAAATTTTGGAGCATCGCAATGTCTTTTGAATTAGTTCCACTCAAGTACGAGAAAAACTCTTTAGGTTTCCTTTCTGAGAACACCTTAAACTTCCACCACGGCAAGCACTTCAACGCCTACGTTGAGACCACCAACAAGTTAGTTGCTGGTTCTAACTACGAAGGCAAGTCCTTAGAAGAGATCATGCGCACCTCCGATGGTCCTTTATTCAACAACGCTGCCCAGGCTTGGAACCACGAGTTCTACTTCAACTGCATTACTGGCGAGACCAAGGCTCCTGAGGGCAAGTTACTCGACTTAATCAACCAGAACTTCGGTTCTTTAGAAGAGTTCAAGCAGAAGTTCGCTGCTTCAGCTGTTGCTAACTTCGGTTCTGGCTGGACCTGGCTCGTTCAGACTGGCCCTAACCTCCTGAAGATCATGAACACCTCCAACGCAGCTAACCCACTCGTTGACGGCTTCACCCCAATTTTAGTTGTTGACGTATGGGAGCACGCTTACTACCTGGATTACCAGAACCGTCGTGCTGACTACCTCAAGGACTTCTTAGAGCACGTAGACTGGACCTTCGTAGCTTCTCAGATGCGTGACGTACAGTAATCTAATATCCTAGATTTACTGCAGCTCCTGCTTTAAATGCCCACAAGGCATAAGGTTTTTAGAGGGCCTAAGCGCCCTCTTTAAACCATAAAGCAGGAGCTTTGTTGTTTTTGTAGCACTAAAAACTCAACATCCGCCAGTAACAATCCTTCATCCCTCCCCGCTAACGCAAGAGCGCTCAAAGGCCTCGCGTATCTTTTGTCCCGAAAGTATCTTTGGCCCCCACTTACTATCATCTGCACATCTTTTTGCAGCTATAGCATTAGCCGCAAGTCAGATCCATTCTCTAATAGCTAGTTCGATCCATTCATTAACAGTAAGTCAGACCTATTCTTTAACAGCAGGTAAGCTCCGTTTCTATTTCCGTTAGATAACGACATATCTACTGGAAGCTTTGTCTGTTATGAAGAGCAACTTGCATAAGAACAGCAAAGCTATCATTAACTAGCTTAGCACTTTTCCACGCTGAGCTCTTTGCATCCGACAAAACGATCTTTCATCTACCATCTTCAATATTCAATATTCAATTTCCTGCAGCTCAGCTCAGCTCTCGTGTCATGTTGGTGCGCTTGCACCATTCAATTGCATAGTTAACTTTACAAATGGGCAGGTTGCTGTTGCTTTTAGCTGTTGAGATTTGCTTAAGTTAGCCTGCACTCAGGTAGCTACAAAACTAGTCTACATATACACTGTTTGCACTTTTTATTTGCTAAAAATATGTAGCTTTCGGCTTTGTTTTTCGCATAAATATCGAGTTTTAGGCGAGCATAGTAAACTTGCATGTAGATCACAGTTTTACACTTACACAAAAATGTTAACTTGCCATATAGCCTCATTGTGTTAGTTTTTACTCAGCAGCTTTTCAAGCTATGCATAAGATGTCTTGCTTTAAGCCCATGATTAGTTGTTCATCAGCACTACTCCATTAAGCAACTCATAAGCGCTGATGTGTGACTAAGCCAATCGATTCTTGGGCTAGCAACTGACTCTGACTGTAAGACCCCAGTTAGCATAGCTTTTTAGCTGCTAGAGCAATCCTTGTATGTGTCTTCCATACTCATAGCCCAATATAGCGGCCGTGGGATCTAGTTCAAGCCTAGGTTTCACGGCCGTACATTGGTACACATAAAGGTTAACTCTAATACAGTTACTACAATCACCTGAGCGAGTCTGTCAGGACTATTGTTTTATGGATACGCCCGTAGTCTTGCTTATGTGCAGAGTAGCAGCTTTTCTCTGCTCATTTATTTTTGATAGTACGCATAAGTATCGCTCATATGCTTTTTGACCTTAGCCAAGAGATGCGCTTGTATCTTGGTTTAGATTCTTATGCACTTGTATCTTGGTTTAGAGTCTTATGCGCTTGCTTTTACATCATGTATTTTAATGGGCTGTAGTTTTTTAGCCCGCTTGATGGCAAGTCTTTCGTTGTTGTGTTTATTAGCCACCTCATGCTCACTATTGAGTGGCAAGCTTGAAATACGATGCGCCAAAGCATCCTTGCTTTTCTGAGTAATTATTTACGTTTAACCGGTGGCTGTTTTAGCGCAAGTGCATTTAGTTTCTTAACTAACTTGAAGCACTTTGAGTGTGTAAGTGCATTCTAATTTGCCGCTTACTGACACTTGAGTGTGATCTTGCTTATAAAAACATAAGTTATTGTACAAAGCTGATTTATTTGATCAGCTAGTATTCGCTATCTAAAGTAGAGCGCGAGTATAATTCTCCGCTCGCGGCGGCTCTTAACAGCACTGAAGCTAAAAAATGCGTCATCTTGTACGAGCATTACAGCTTTTTGATAACAGGTGCTAAACAGTAGATAAGAGCATGCTCTAAGGATTTGATTTACGTGTACATCTCCTATGTCTTTATGGCAGCAAAAGAAATTTGTGTCTAGCCACATACATAGCTTAGAAAACTACTTTTAGCCTAAGGAACAAGCTGCATACTATTACAAAGAGCAATTTGAGAATGTACCGCTTTTTGGCAACTAGCTTTAAAGCATGCATGTAGCTGCTTTAAACCAGTTTGCCAGGCTTTAGCATCATAAATAAGGTGCAGTGCCTCGTCATTCATAGAGTTTAGATTGAATGCAAGGGCATAAAGACTTGTACCTTCTTTGAGATTACAGATAAGTAATGATGCTCAGCCCTTAGTTAATCGTAAGGAGGGGGTATGTTGATTAAAGATCAAGCCCATCGCTACAAAGAGTTAAACGCACCGGAGCGACGAAACTTCATAAGTGCCATCATTGCCACTGTTTTTGGCAAGGTAGTGCTTTCAGGTATTTTCTTACTTGCACTTTTAACCTTAGGTTTCTACACCTTAAACTCTTCAACTGTATACGCAAGCCCACAAGGCTTTACCCACAATCAGATTCAAAGAGCCTCTCCTAAAGGTTTTGGTATCGAAGGTACTCAACCAAACACCGTCCACGGTGTCCTGCACAATGGCCACACCAACGACTATGTAGTTTTAGAAGGTCGTTTTAGCTACAAAGAGAAGTCTGACACCATTCAGTACTACTTTACCGATGCAGCTGGTGACACCATTGCTGTAGATATCAGCAAGTCCAATAACGCTGCCCCTCCGATTCCTGATCTCAACTACTACCTCTGGGGTCAAGTTCAGCAAAGCTTCTTCTCTACCTCAATCAATGTAATTGAGTTCACTCCAATGGGCTAAGAAGCTAATCACAGCTTATGCACTCTGTGCAACATTGCTGGCAACCTAAGCCATGCTCCAAGCTTAGCCTATCAAGCTAGCCACGATCTTAAACATGGCTAGCTTAAGCATCCTGCCCATAGACTTCTTATTTATCCGCCAAAAATCATCCGTAACGCATGGCAATTGCAATCTAATCCTTGCTACGGCATGCCTATCCTTTTGATCTTAGGTACTGCTATTACAAAGTTGTTGAGGCTATAGTTTGATCTAGTGAGGCTGCAGCTCCCCACTTAACTAAGTCTGATCTTGTGAAGCTGCTGATCCCACTTCATTAAAGTGATAACTAAGGCTTATGCACTCTTGGTTAAATGTGGTGCAAAGTATCCTAGATAAGCTAAATATCTACTTACTATGGTGCAAGTGCCGTATAATCATGGCCTCATATCAGACAAACACAAGGCTTGCAGTCATTAAGCGTACTCGACTTTATTGCTATGAAATTCACCTTTAAGTAGATGATTTGCTGTAGCTTGAGCTACTGTTCTTATTATCTTTAGCTTTCTTGTAGCTACTGATGATCTTTATGATCTAAGCGCTAGCTAAAAAGGCGTATACATCATGATCATGGCTGCTAGTTAATGATCTTTGTGATCGAGTGGCGCTGTTATGTTTAGATGTATGGCGCTGCATCGTGCAATCTTGTGTCTGAGTTTAAGCATGATAGACATACAAGGCTTTTACGCGCCATTGGCTCTAGCTTTGATAGCGCACGGCCCTTTGCTGTTTGCGGGTGACTAAAGCTTTTTTTGCTATTTGCGTGTGGCTTTAGTTAGCGCTTGTATGTTTAGTTGACTGTTGCGTAGTGCAGCGGCGTGGATACTTAGGTTTATAACAATGTTTCAGCTTAGGCAGTCATTCTTTCTCTTCTTAACTGCGACCATTTGGGGTTCAGGATTTGTGGCCCAGTCCATTGGTATGGATCACGTCACTCCTTTTACATACACCTTCTTTAGAACCTTTATTGGTGCTGTAGTCTTATTGCCTATCGTTTTCTGGATTAAATCTCGTTCAGCTAAGCAAGAGCAATCAAGTGCGCTTGATGCCGATAGCTCTAATGTGGATGTACAAAAGGCGCATGAGTCTGTCACCTCCAAAAATTACCAGCGCAAAGATCTCATCATGGGATCCTTAGTTTGCGGTGCCTTTTTAGTGGGTGGTGAGTCCTTTCAGCAGTATGGTTTGGTTACCACAGATGCTGGCAAGGCTGGCTTTATTACCTCCATGTACATCGTCTTTGTGCCAATTGTTGGTCTCTTTTTAGGCAAGAAGATCAATATCAGCATTGTAATTGGTGTATTGCTCTCCTTAATCGGCCTGTACCTTTTATGCGTTAAGCAGGATTTAACCTTTGAAAAAGGCGATCTCTTAATCTTAATGTGCGCCTTTGTCTTTACTTTCCATATCTTAGCTATCGACCACTATGTACATAAGTGCGATGGCGTGTACCTCTCTTGTGGTCAGTTCTTCTTTGCCTCATTAATAGCGCTCATCTTAATGCTCATCGTCGACTATGACGTCTTTGCCTGGGAAGATGTATGGGCAGCATCCTTAGCTCTGCTGTGGTCTGGCGTAATGAGTAATGGCGTTGCTTATACCCTGCAGGTAGTGGGTCAGCGCGGTATGCATCCAACTATTGCTACCATCATTCTCTCTTTAGAATCTGTAATGGCCGTAATCTTTGGCGTGCTCATCTTAAATGAGTCCCTGACCTTAAAAGAAGGCATTGGCTGTATCCTTATCTTAGTTGCGGTGATCGTGGCTCAGGTAAACTTAAAGACTCTCATTGCCCTCTTCTCAGGCCGCAAGACATCTGTTAATAGCAGCGACGATACGCTTGCATCTGAGGGCAATGGGCAGAGTGCAAAGAGCGCAGCTGAGGGCAACTAAAAGCCAACTACACTATTTGAGCAAACGCATATGCCATGTATCTGCACTTGCTTAGCATCCTACTTTCACGCCACATTTTTCAAAGGCAAGATAGACTCTCTATCTTGCCTTTTGTATTTAAGGCTGCAGCAAAACTTTTTTCATGTTTAGGCTGAATTATTTATGGTTTAAGGTGATGGTGTCTATCTGCTTGAGGGATCTGCAAATGTCACTTCCAAGAGGTCTATTTGTTGCTATGAATTAGTGCAAAGTACGATCTACTTTTTGAAGTAGCTCCTTTCTATGGTGCAATTCAAGAGTGTTGTAATACTTGTTATCACCTTGCTAAAGAGCAAGTTTGCGATAACTTGGCTTGTATACAAGCTTTGTTAAGTCAAGTTGAGTTAGTAGACTTACATTTTGTAGATTTGACGTTTTAGAAAGTGCGCTCAGATAGGCTATAATAAAGAATCAATTTTTTAAAATGTTACGTGATACAGATCACTAACATTTCAATGCTAACAGCTCCTGCGCTGCAAGTTTGCTTAGCAAAAACCTTGATAGCTTCATATCGCTGCTACACTAACATCTGAGCTTAATCTTTTGCACTTTTACCTGCCGCTATAGTCTTAAGCACTAAGCATTTTTTAGGCTATTACTATAATTGTGTATAGATAGAGCAAGTAACAGTTTTGAAAAATATAGAAAAATGTGTTAATATACATTTATTATGAGCACATATAAGATTGGACAATTTGCTAAATTGGTACGCCGTACCCCAGCTACGATCCGACGTTGG
>NZ_AXWV01000030.1 GCF_000482845.1 Anaerobiospirillum succiniciproducens DSM 6400 | reverse complement strand
CAGCCAGCGCTACGCTTATATATGCGCATTTTTTATGAAGAGAGAATATCTGCAGGTACGCTCTCTCAACTTAAGCAGCACTTACGTGCTGTATTTTTAAAAGTGGTTTCGCAGCGGCAATGCTTGCCGCTGCTGCAACCAAAAATGTTGCATGAGCCGAGAGGGGCTCATGCGCTTTTGTAGATTTGACGCTCAGAATCGCGTCAAATCTTTTGCTGCTGTTCTGGCACGCTATCTGCTGTATAAAAAGTACTTGACGGGATGATTTGTTTCACATAGGCGCAAATGCTAAGGACGAAATAACTTTAGAATGCGGCGCATTTTCCATGAAAGGCATCATGGATATGTACAATAATGGAAATGCAGGCAACTTGAAAATTTCTGGCAACGAGGCTGATGCTGGTAAAAACGATGGGTTTGGTCTTGCACAAGTAGGTAATAATGCTACAAGTGCGTATTGGGTTGTATCTACCCCTTCTGCAGCACAGAGAACCTTAGACACAATCGATAAGTTCATTGAAACTGTTGATTCTAAGCGTGCGGCCCTAGGCGCAATCCAAAATCGTATGGAAAGCACCATCCGTAATCAGAGCTCGATTTCTGAGAACGAATCCGATGCTCGCAGCCGTATTCGTGATACTGACTTTGCCTCTGAAACCGCTGCTTTAACCTCAAATCAGATCATTCAGCAGGCCTCTCAGACCATCTTGTCCCAGGCCAATCAGCGTCCAACTATTGCGCTGCAGTTACTGGGTCAGTAATGGCTTAAGCTTCAACTAGCTTGCAAAAGGGCAGTGCTTAGCACTGCCTTTTTCGTTTGGGCGATACCACTGCTGACGCTACCTTGCTGACGACCTTGCTTATTGTGCTTGCTACTATTGGCGCTTGCTACTCGTGCTGCGGCTTTGATGCTGCAGTTATGGAGGCTATTGATAGCCTGGAGTGGCGATCTTGCGATGGTAATAGCTGCAGTTATTTGCAGCATGGTGCGGCCTGTGGTGGTGGGCCTTGCTTGACTGGTGGCTTTCGCGCCTAAACAAAGGGCCATGCTCGTGAGAGTGTGGCCCTTTTGTTTTGCGCCTGCGTTAGCCGGTGCGGCGCTGCGACGGTGCAGAGCTGCGGCTCTAAGGCGCGGCGCGGCGACGCTGTGTTGCGGTGCGGTGCTGCGGCGGTGCAGAGCTGCGGAGCTACGGCGCGGCGTTGAGTACTTTGAAGTGGCTATCTGTTGTGGTAGTCCTGAATCCTCTTGTACTCAGTATCGAAACGCTTAATCATGTCGTCGAGGTTATCCATGATGTGGGATACCTCATCAATGGCACTGTCATTCTCCTTGGAAATATCGGTACAGTGCATGGAGAGCTCGTAAACATTCTCCGAATCAGAGTTAATCTGGCTTGCAACCACGGTCTCAGAGGAGATAAGTTCGGTCATCTCCTGAGTCATTTGGCTCATACGCTCGATGTTCTCTGATACCTTTCTAAAGCCTGCAGCTGATTGCTGAATTGCCTCATGACCAGCATCGGCCAGCTCGCGAGATTTACGAGAAGACTGTACGGCAATTTGAGAGTTCTTAATTAATTCAGCTACAGTGCCATGAATCTGATTAGTACACTCTTTTGACTTGATTGCAAGGTTACGTACCTCATCAGCTACCACAGCAAAGCCACGACCTTGTTCACCAGCACGTGCTGCTTCGATAGCTGCATTTAATGCCAGAAGATTGGTGTGCTCTGAGATACTGATAATCTGCTTTAATAAATTAGAGATCTGCTCAGCATCGGCAGCTAAGGTCTCAATGATGCTACACATATTGTCGCTACCAGAGCTAATGTCATCTAAGGCAGAGCGATTCTTTTGCGACATAGTTGCTGTTGAGGTAACGAGGTCAGAGGTCTCACGTGCATAGTTATTGGTTTGATGCACTAATTGTTCAAGCTCGTTGATCTCATTGCTCGCGTGGGCAATTGAGTCATGAATATGGTTACTTCTCTCACTTTGCTCAACAATATAACGAGTGCTTTCATGAGCATATGAAGAGCAAGCATGTGCCTTGACACGTAACTCATCAACTGCATCGCCAACACGGTTGATCATAGATCTCATATTGGCATTGTTGGACAAAATCAACAGACGCACGTTGGAGATGATTTCATCTTCACGATCATTGGAGTAGCACAGCATGCCTACAGGATGGTCGTAGACTTTAGCAAGCAGCTTTTTGGCATTCTCCATCTTGCGCTTCATGATACCACGTTGATTAGCAACGCACAGGTATGAAGAGAGTGAACCCACTGCGATCGCTGCGATTGGATGTAAGAAGAAAGCACCTGCAGTCACAGCAGCACAACCTAGAGCAAGCTGCATAGACTTAGGAATAACTGGGAAGCTTGGCTTTAATGGCTGATTGCTATTGAGCTTTTTGTAAACTTCAATAGAACGCTGTACGTCCTTTTCATTTGGTGGATAACGAACCGACTCATAGCCAACGATATGGCCGCGATCAAACACTGGAGAGATGAAGGCATTCACCCAGTAGTAATCGCCATTCTTGGTTCGATTCTTCACAATGCCCATGAAGGACTTACCGCTCTTGATGGTAGTCCACATGAGAGCAAACACCGCTGCTGGCATGTCAGGATGGCGGACGATATTATGAGGTTTACCAATGAGTTCTTCTTCTGTAAAGCCACTAATTTCAATAAATGGCTTATTAACTTTAGTAATGACACCTTTCAGGTCGGTAAAGGAAATAATCTTGGCGTCCTTAGGAAAAGGCACACGCTTATCCGTTACCGGTAGATTGGTCTTCATTGGCACCTCCAAAAATGTCCTAGCTTATGTACTAACTAGGAACAAACACATCGCTCCAAACCTCAGCAATGCGCAATATAGGCACCCAAATAACAAGAAGCTTTGCTAAAAAGATGAAGACACGTTGAAGTGACTTAGCAAAAGCTACTAGGCTGCCATAAAAAACGGTACTTACTTTCGTGATCTTTGTACCGCGTAGATACAATTGACTATGCATGTGTTGGCGTTGGCCACGCACATAGAGCTACTTGAGATAGATATAACTTATCCCAAGCGCTTTTAATGAACTACTTACTAAAAAGTAAGACTGCAATAGTCTACGCTTTAGCAACTAATAGTATTAACTCACACTTGTCCATAAATGGACATAAAATCTCCTACAATTTAATGTCCAATCGTGTCTTGTTGCAAGTTGTTTTGGCACGCATCTCCTAGTTAATGACACATCTCACAGACTAAAAATAATCTTTGAGAGCGGCGTCAAAAGAGCTTGCTTCTCCAATCAGTATAAGTGTGCAAATACTTAAGCAAGGCATAAGCAAAACCTAAGCACTTTGCGCCCAATACTGGCAGCGACACAGTTATGAGTATCCAAAATAACTTACATATTAATGCACAAAAGACTTTGCATCAAAGCAAATAAGCATGTTAGGCAGAATTTTTATATAGCAACCGCCACCACCTAACTCATAAAAACCCGAAATTTATCAGCATTACGAGCAACTATGCTTTTAAGTTTCCATCTCTTGAGTATTTTGTTCAAACAACCATAAAATGGCACAAAATGGCCTTATAGCCCTATTCTCACGCAGTCTTTACACGATTATCACCAAAACCCCATCCTCACACGAACAAAGAGCCTCATCAACATCCAACCACATCAACTTTAAGCTCTGCTTTTACGCGGCTATCCAGCACAAGCAAGCTAAAAGCATCGACTGCAGCATGAACCAAGCGATCATCACCCTAGCCTATAAGATCACCGTATCGCTGCCTCTAAAGTTCACGCCAGGCTACATGAGTAGCATCCATGTCGCATGAGATCATATGCTTATCGCTGTAACAGCTAATAGCTGGACACGGACGAACACAACGAATAGCGGCATTAGCGCTGATGTACTTAATAGCATCTGTAGATGCACAAGTGCTCGCTTATGATTATTAACCAGCCTTAGCTGCGCTGATCTTGTGTTGCTTGGCTACTCCTCTTTTAAAGGATCTGTTTTGTAAGCTCTACTTGTATTGGCTCGTTAGGCTTGCAATCAATGGCCTTATCATCAGTTCCTTGATATCAGATGATCTTTAGGCCGTGATCTTGGGGCGTGCTCCGATGACCCACGATCTTATGTCCGCTATTTTGACCTGCGATCTTCAGCAGGCTATTTACCGTGAGTTCTGTTGGCTTGGGCAATTAGGTTGTGATCTCGGGTTAGTGATCTTAGGGATTTAATCTTGGGGATTTGCTCTTTAGCCTTGTGATCTTGTGACCTGGAATTTGACCTGTGATCTCGCAAGATCGGTGAGCTGCAGTATTGCCATTATTAAGCTTGTTCGCTCGTTGCTGCTCTGTTGGTGGCATACAGACAAGCAAGCGCTAGAGACAGCTAAGGAATTTAATCAACTGATGGCTAGAGACAGCTAAGGGAGTAGAAACGACAAAGGCCTAGAGCTTGTGCTTGCTAGGCCTTTGAAGATATTTAGCAGATATCTAGATGGATGGTGCTATTGGTGAACCTTCTGGTACTCAACCTCGAAGCGGTGAACCATTTCATCGAGGTTCTGCATGATCTGATTAACCTGCATAATGGTGTGATCGGATTCATCTGCCATATCAGAACACTGTTCAGCTAAGTTAGATACGTGAGCCGCATCTGACTCGATCTGATTAGCAATCGATGCCTGATTGCTAATACTGTCGGCCATGGTGTGGGTCATGTCCTTAATCTTAGAGATGTGAGTCTTAATCTCGTTAAAGCGAGTAGCAGACTGAGCAATAGCCTCCTGACCAGCCTCAGAGAGCTCTACAGAGTGAGCTGATGCATCGACAGCACGACGTGAGTTATCAATTAACTGACCTACGCACTCATCAATCTTGTTGGTGCACTCTTTAGACTTAATAGCGAGGTTACGCACCTCATCAGCTACCACGGCAAAGCCACGGCCCTGCTCACCAGCACGAGCAGCCTCAATAGATGCATTCAATGCCAGCAAGTTGGTGTGATCAGAGATATCAACAATAGTCTTTAAGAGCTCAGAGATGTTATCAGCACTAGCTGAGAGGTTATTGATAACGCCTACTAATTCTTGAGCACCCTCGTTAATTGCCTTAAGTGCCTTACGGT
Source organism: Anaerobiospirillum succiniciproducens DSM 6400 (assembly GCF_000482845.1). GTDB lineage: Bacteria > Pseudomonadota > Gammaproteobacteria > Enterobacterales > Succinivibrionaceae > Anaerobiospirillum > Anaerobiospirillum succiniciproducens. Next base: position 46,233 of record NZ_AXWV01000030.1, on the reverse strand, counting down.
TGTTCTGAGTAGCATCGAAAGTGCTGTTAACGCGATCAGTAGTCTCAGTGGCAAGCTTATCGGTGTTCTGCACGTTATCACGCAGATTTTCGAGCATATGACTCATATTACCGATAGAAGCACGAATATTAGTACTCATAGCACTTTGCTGATGGATATCCTCAGCACTCTTGCTTGAGATCTCTGCAGAAACGCTAGCTCTGGACTTAAGAATTTCTAAAGCATCACCAACACGATTAATCATAGACATCATGTTAGCGTTGTTAGTAAGAATAGCTAGACGCAGACCAGAGATGAACTCATCTTCACGATCGTGGGAGTAGCACAGACGGCTTACTGGGTGATCGTAAACTGCAGCGAGCAGCTTATGTAAGTTCTCAACCTTGTGACGCATTAACCAGCGCTGATGGGCAACGCTAGCAAATGGGCCAATAATAGCTGCAGCTAAAGCGGCTAGTGGGTGAACAAAGTAAAGACCAATCGAGGCGGCCACGAATGCAGATGCTGTGATCATAGCACGTGGTGGAGTTGGAATAATTGGGCTTAAACGCTTACCTGTGCTTAAAGCCTTGTATACAGCCTCAGAACGCTGTACATCGCGCTCATCTGGGCAGTAACGTACGGACTCGTAGCCAACAATCTTACCGTTTTCAAATACTGGGGAGATGAATGCATTAACCCAGTAGTAGTCACCGCTCTTAGCACGGTTCTTTACGATCGCCATGAAAGGCTTGCCTGACTGAATAGTTGCCCACATCAGAGCAAAAGCTGCAGCAGGCATGTCAGGGTGACGCAGAATATTATGAGGCTTGCCAATCAGCTCTTCTTTTGAATAACCGCAGATATCCACTAACTCTTGATTTACCTTAGTGATGATACCTTTCAGATCGGTAAACGAAATGATCTTAACGTCCTTTGGAACGTTAATGCGATTGTTTGTTACAGGAAGATTTAACTTCATGGGGCACCTACTAGCTCAGCAGAATAAGTGAGTTAGAACCTAAATTAAGATCATCAAAGCTACGAGTTATATACCATGCTGTGGTGACAAACAGTATAGAGCAGCTAAGTACTATTACTAGGAAACAAGCGTGAATTTGAACTCTAGATCAAAGAGTTTACCCATACACACACTTGCATCATAAAGCTGCCTTGAGATGATTGCCACAACATGTACTCAAGGTATGATGATTGATGCTAACTTTGCCAAGCATTACTTGCTATGAGCATAAGTAGCTAAAAACAGTATCGCCATACATAAATGGCGATATTAAAATCCATGCAATCTCTTGCAGGTCCAAAAGCAAAGCGCACAAGTACTATTTAGAACTACTCTATCCATTCAAGCACTATAAACAACCTGTTAGATAGCTGCTTTAGCTTTTAATAGGCAGTTAATGATCCCTGGTGCTGAACTATGTAAATAAAACCTAAAGATCAGCTCGACTTATTCGAAGTCTAATCCGAAATATTAACGCTATTAACCTAGCATCTTGTATGTCAGTTGTGCTTTGATAACTACTATAACATAAACACAACCTAGCTAAATGCAAGAACACATGAGCAATCTAGTTATCTAGTGTTATTACAACACTTACAGTACTTATGATGCAGCTCTATAGCTTAGAGACATAATACTCCAATTTGTTTACAAAGCCTAAGAAAGTTAAATCTTATAGTCTTTTAGCAAACAAATGATCACCGCTGATGCACAAAGGTCAAACTCAGCTAGGATCATGAGTAACATAGTATTAAGTAATACTATTGCACTTTGTATCTATGCATACTAACCAAAGCCAATACATACATGCAAGTTCAGCTATCACAAGAACTATCTACATCACAAAATTTTTTCAAGTTTCTTCAACACATATGAAAATCACCCCCACCAAACCGCCAATCGCAAGAAAACTAAAGATCAAAGCCCATACACCAAACGATCACTTTACATTGCGTTTACCGGCTAAGATGAAGACCTCAGCAGCTACTCTGCTACCTAAATCCAAGCAAAAGATCACCAAGAGCAGCCAAGCATCTGGTGTCACGTCGCCCCATCAAACAACAAGTCAAACTACCTAGCGCCTACCATCAAGCATACAGTCGGGCTATCAGATCATGCCATCAAAAACCGAGCACCTTCTATCTAGCGTATACAATCAAGAGCCTAGCGCTTGCCATACAGCATCAATCAGCAGCTACCAAGCATCATGGTTCTAGCATCGAGCATAGTATCAGCTCGTGCCGTCGTTTTATGAGTTAATCGCCAGTCAGTTGTTTGATTGACATATAGTTGTGTGAGTATCAGGAAAGCTCAACTACCCTTTTCTAATACGAGTACATGACTAAGGAGTATAAAGTCAGTAGTAAGGCAAAGCTCTGGTGTTAGCAAATGCCAGTCATCTCAATAAACATTTCTATGTTTTTATGTTGGGCATGGTCAATTTGGTATAGCAATGCTTTATCTGTGCCCTGAAGTTAAAGCATGTTGGGCTAAGTGAGTTTATGGATATGCTTGTTTGTGGGCACATAATGGCTTAAATACGGACGATCTGAAAAATGGATATAGAAAGGCTAGTAATGTTCGTACCTGACTTTAAGGCTGATTAATGGTATATTGTCAGTCTTGCTTTTTTTGTACCCTCACTAGGACTTCAGCTTAATGGCCCCCACCCCTGTACGCCCTAATCTGCAGCCAGTGGTCAAGTGGGTTGGTGGCAAACGCCAGCTTCTTACTGAAATCGCACCACTGATGCCGTTGCGCTACAATCGCTACTGCGAGCCTTTTTTAGGCGGCGCGGCCGTGATGCTGTACCTGCAACCTAGCAATGCACTAGTTGGCGACCTCAATGGTGAGCTGATTTTGCTCTATGAGGTAATCCGCGACAATGTTGAAGACTTGATTGATTGCCTTAACAAGCACATCAATACCAAGGAACACTACTATGCGGTGCGTGATATCGACCGTGACCGTGAAGAGTTCTTAAAGCTCAATCGTGTACAAAGAGCAGCCCGTCTGGCCTATCTAAACCGAACCTGCTTTAACGGCCTGTTTAGAGTTAACAGCCGTGGTCATTTCAATACTCCATTTGGTAGCTATAACAATCCATGCATTGTTAATCCTGACAATTTACGTGGAGTAAGCCGCTACTTTAATGAAAATGACATTGAGTTCATGCACTGTGACTTCCAAAAGCTACTAGAGCGCTTAGGCCCAGGTGACTTTGTGTACCTCGATCCTCCTTATGATCCTGTGTCCGAAACCTCAGCCTTCGTAAGCTACAACTCTGGTGGTTTTGGTCAATACGAGCAAATGCGCCTCAAAGAATGCCTCGATGCCCTAACAGACAAAGGCGTGCTCTTTATGATGTCTAACTCCTCAACCCCATTTATCAACAAGCTCTTTGAAGAGTACGACATAACTGTGGTTAAAGCTCGTCGCGCTATTAATGCCAACGCCAATCGCCGTGGCCACGTAGATGAAGTGGTAATCCGTAACTACACCACTAGACCTGCTTACTAACAACCCCAATCTATGGTTAAGTGGCTATCAAAATGCCACACGACAAAGCCCTCAACTGTAATTATGTGTGTCATACCTACACTAGGTTAATAATTACTAGTTACTACACATAGCATTATTCGATAAGATAAGTAGTAGACATCGTCTTTATCAGGACTAGTCAAAACAGAATTCTAGTGCTCCTTAGTCAGCGGCATGCCCTCCTGACATAGTTAATAGCTATTGCTATACAGAGCAACACACAACTCCAGGAGACATGCCATGGCAGTATATGTTAATACAAATTTTTCAGCTCTTCAGGGCCAGCGCTACTTAGGCAACGTCCAGAACCAGCTCACTACTACATACCAGCGTTTATCTAGCGGTATGCGTATCAATAGCGCTAAAGACGACGCTGCTGGCCTCCAGATCGCCGACCGTTTAACCAGCCAGATCAACGGACTCAATCAGGGAAATCGCAACGCATCCGACGGTATCGCTCTTGCTCAGACTGTAGAAGCTGGTATGGACGAGATCTCTGGCATGCTCCAGAAGATCCGTACTTTAGCTGTTCAGGCTAATAATGGCACAAATACCACAGAAGATAGACAGGCACTTTCAAAAGAAGCTACAGCATTAGCAACTGAAGTTAATCGTATTGCTAAACAAACCACCTTTGCAGGCAAGACAATCCTTAATGGATACCAAACTAACTCTCTAGTTGCTAAGCCTGCTGGTGGTGCTGGTGGTGCAGCTCCAGCTAATGGCGATGCTCAGGAAATGACATTACAAGTAGGCTCAAACAAGGGTGATACTATTAGCTTTAAGCTAGCAAATGTTGTTTTCTCTAAAATTGCCGATGGAGGCAACGTCGCAGCTGCGCTGTTCGGTGACCCTGCAAATGCAAAAGATAAAGCATTTACAAAAGATGATAATGGTGTAACAAAAGTTCAGTTTACTGTAGCTCAAGCACCTGAAAACATCATCGATGCAATGGATAAGATGATTGGTTTCATCGATGCGCAGCGTGCCGATTTAGGTGCCATCCAAAATCGTCTTGAGAGCTCTATCCGTAATCAGTCTAACGTTGCTGCTAACGAAGCCGATGCTCGTAGCCGTATTCGTGATGCTGATTTTGCTGAAGAGTCTGCTAACTTATCACAGCAGTCCATCATTCAACAGGCAGCTGCTTCTATGCTGATGCAGGCTAACACCCGTCCTCAGCTTGGCCTGAGCTTATTGGGTTAATCGGAGGAAAGTCACATGGCAGTCTATGTTAATACCAATTATTCAGCTCTTCAGGGCCAGCGCTACTTAGGCAACGTCCAGAACCAGCTCACTACTACATACCAGCGTTTATCAAGCGGTATGCGTATTAACAGCGCTAAAGATGACGCTGCCGGCCTCCAGATCGCCGATCGCTTAACAAGCCAGATTAATGGCCTCAACCAGGGTAACCGTAACGCATCTGACGGTATCGCTTTAGCTCAGACTGCTGAGGCAGGTATGGATGAAATCTCTGGCATGCTCCAGAAGATCCGTACTTTAGCTGTTCAGGCTAATAATGGCACCAACACATTAGAGGATCGCAAGGCTCTCGCTAAGGAAGCATCTTCTTTAGCTACTGAGATTAGCCGTATTGCAACCCAGACCACTTATGCCGGTAAGACCATTTTAAACGGCAAGCAGACCAACTCCATGGATCCTTTTGTAGCAGGTGGTGCTGGTGCAGCTGGTGCTGATCAAAGCATCACTTTACAAGTAGGCTCAAATAAGGGCGATACTATTTCATTTGCACTCGTTAACTTGCAGTTCTCTGCTGCAGCAAATAAAGCTGGTATTGCAGCGGATAAAATTAAAGATGCAGCTGCAGATGATGTCGCATTCAAGACTGCTGCCGATAAGTCCATTACTGTTAATTTCTCTACAGCAGGAATGGCTGCAAACATTATCGGCTTCATGGATCAGATGATTGGCTACGTTGATAGCCAGCGTGCCGATTTAGGTGCTACACAAAATCGTCTTGAGTCATCCATCCGCAACCAGTCAAATGTTGCTGCTAACGAAGCCGATGCTCGCTCACGTATTCGCGATGCTGACTTTGCTGAAGAGTCTGCTAACCTTTCACAGCAGTCCATAATTCAGCAGGCAGCTGCTTCTATGCTGATGCAGGCTAATACCCGTCCTCAGCTTGGTCTGAGCTTATTAGGTTAATCGGAAGACAATCACATGGCCGTTTATGTGAATACAAATTTCAGCGCCCTGCAAGGCCAAAGAGCGCTGACTAATGTCACGAATAATCTGACGACTACCTATCAAAGGCTATCTAGCGGCCTTAGAATCAACAGCGCCAAAGACGACGCTGCTGGTCTTCAGATTTCTGATCGTTTGACCTCACAGATTAACGGGCTTAACCAAGCTAACCGCAATGCCTCTGATGGTATTGCGGTTCTCCAAACCATTGATGGTGCAGCTGAAGAAATCGTCAATGCTATGCAGCGTATTCGTACCATTGCTGTTCAAGCAGCTAACGGTACCAATACCACTGCAGATAGAGAGGCACTTAACAAGGAAGCTAGTGCACTTTTAACTAGTGCCATGTCTATTGCTACCGATACTACCTTTGCTGGCGCTAAGATCATGATGGGCTATTACCCTGCAGATCCAAACCGCCTTTTTGAAGACAGCAAAAGTGGTAATTTCACCAGCCGTCCAGGTATTTTAAACTTGCAAGTTGGTGCTAATAGCGGTGATACCATTCGAGCAACTATCGAAAACTTCTTCGCTGCCGATATTGCTGCTCGAGTAAAAGCACCTGGAAGCAAAGATACTATTGAAGATGCCTCAGCTGGCTCGTTAGTGACTGTTAAAGGTAATAATAGCGTTGATGGCATGACCATCGATATCACCACTGCTGAAAAGGCTGCAGGAGCCATCATTGGCATGGATGGAATCATCCAAGAGCTTGATAAGAGACGTGCATCGATTGGTGCATACATCAATCGTCTGGAGTCTTCTATCCGCAATCAGTCTAATGTTTCTGCTAACTCAGCTGATGCACGTAGCCGTATTCGTGATGCTGATTTTGCTCAGGAAAGTGCCAACCTTTCTCAGCAATCCATAATTCAGCAAGCTGCAGCTACCATGCTGATGCAGGCTAACACCCGTCCTCAGCTTGGCTTAAGCTTACTTGGCTAAAAGTCTTTATTTATTATCATACGGTGCCCTTCATGGGCACCGTAGTCACAGATAATCCTTTCATTTAAAAACAGCACTGTAATACCTCCTCTCCAGCAAAACCTCTCTTTACAATAGCTAGCCGCCTTAATGCTTACTGCGCTTCCTTGGATCTGTTAGACTGAAATTATTGACTGATAGAGCGTGCATGAGACGTTTATCAGCTGATAATTGCGACTGCGCAAAGTGCTAACAAATCGCTATTTTTTGCTAGTTTTAGGACTTTTCTAGGCTTCATCTTGCTCTATTTTTGGCAGTTACTTCTCAAAAGTGATTTGCTTTTGCAGTGTATTTAGTCGAGCTTAAGCACTGCTAAGATCTTTGTGCTAAGCTAGAGACATAGGCAAAGATAATTTGCCTCATGAGTAGCCTTAAAAAGGTCTTATATACAGCTTTGACTGTACTTTGCTCTTTAGTGCAATAGCCTTTCGTGCATAATTGACCTTGCTTTTGTAACCTATACTAAAACAGCTAGCTGCAACTAGCTTTTACCATCGTCTTTGACTACTTGTTCACACTCTTAGTCTAGGCCACAGAGATCATTATGGCTTTATACGTCAACACCAACGTCTCGTCACTCAATGCGCAGCGCAAAATGAGTAATGTGACCCTTAACCTGAGCGACAACTACTCTAAGCTTGCCTCAGGACAAAGAATCAACTCCTCCAGTGACGATGCCTCGGGCTTTCAGATTCAGGATCGTTTAACAGGCCAGATTAATGGGCTTAATCAAGGCAATCGTAATGCAAACGACGGTATTGCCTTTCTGCAAACCGTTGATGGTGCTGCAGGCGAGATTCTCAACAATCTCCAGCGCATTAGAACCTTAGCTATTCAATCAGCTAACGGTACCAACTCATCAGCTGATCGTAAGGCTCTAAACGAAGAGGCCTCAGCTGAGTTAATTGCAGCTATGGCCAATGCCACCGACACTACTTTTGCCGGTGCCAAGATCTTAATGGGTTATTACAAAACTGATGATAATTGCATGTATGGCGACTCAGGTATTGGTGGCAAAGTAGAACACCGCCCTGGTAAGTTTGACTTGCAAGTTGGTGCCAACTCAGGAGATGTTATTCCTGCTACCATCGAAAACTTCTTCATTGCAGATATTGCATACAGAATTAAACCTACTGGTGGCCGACCAACTATTGAAGATCTTTCAGCTGGCTCATTGAAGGTAATTGAAGATAAAGGCACTGTGCTTGGAATGACCATTGATATCTCGACTCCTGAGAAGGCTCAAGGAGCCATTCAGGCAATGGACTATCTCATTGCAGAGGTCGATCGTCGTCGTGGCACCATTGGCTCTTACATGACACGTCTGGAGTCATCTATTCGCAATCAATCAAACGTTGCTGAAAACGAGTCTGATGCACGCGCACGTATTCGTGATACCGACTTTGCCTCTGAGACTGCATCATTTACTCAAAATCAGATCATTCAGCGAGCTGCAGAGACTGTACTTTCTCAAGCTAATCAGCGTCCATCCGTAGCTGCATCATTACTTAAGTAAGATCACACTAGCTCATATCGCTGCGCCAAGATCCCTTGCGTGCAGTGATATGCTGCCACGCCAAATGATGCCGCTCTGCCCATCAAATTAATTATTTGAAGGCATGGCATTGTGAGGCTCATTTACCTCAAAGCTTCATGCTTGGTAGGCATTGTGAGGCTCATTTCACTCCACTTCTCAAGTATGTTAGGCATTATTAGCCTTATTCTCAGCTAGAGATCATGCATAGCAGGCATTATTAGCCTCATTCCCATCTATGCATAGCATGGCAAGCATGTGCTGCTGCATAGTTGCTCTTTATTTTCCTTGACAGCTTCCACTTGGCTGCACCTATTCGCTAGTTTGCTTTCCTGTATCTATTAGAAATGCAAGGCAATGTATGCAGTTTTATTAGCCTTTTTCAATAGATACAACGTATAGATGATAAAAAAATTTGGAAAGTAAAACGTTTCGCATCTATTATGTTGTGCAAGATTTGATAGAAGTGCGCTTGAGTTTAGAGCAGTTGAAGTCTTATTTACGGCATTTACTTTGTAAGGAGGGATGGAGTCTTAAACAATGTGACAAAATTTGCCGCTTTTGCCATTAACATAATGCAATTATTGCCGTATAAGAAAGTAGGATGCTGAGGGTCGATATTCCTAAGTCCTAAACCCCCAGCCACTGAGCAGATCGCTCAGGAGAGATCTTTTGCATTGCTATAAGCAATGAGAAAGTTGTAAGCAGAACATAGTTTGCAGACTATGCATAGTGCTTCTATTAGCCCAGACAGCACTCTTTTTCTGCGTACCTGTTCGTGCATCAGACATTCTGTCTGATGCCACCCTACCTCATCCTGTTTAAACACCTCACACCCATAAAGATATAGTATTACTACGTCCTTATTGTGCCAGGATAAAGCCATTTAAGGCCTCATCCATTTTAAGAGTTAAACAGAACTTAAGCAGAGCATTGACCGTTACTGCGCCATGCCTACAGGTCTTACTGATATATACATATCACGCCATCACCATTTTGCAGCGAAGAATTCTGTAATCAATACTCTCCTAACAGTAGTCTTAGGAAATTCGCTCTGCCCTACATAATGAAATATGCGTGCCAAAACTTACACCAAAAGTGTGATCTCGAACAAAAACTGCCAATATGTTGACCCACTGTCATATTTCAAACAGCCACGAAAAGCTCATAAATATCAGCATCTGCCTATGCTTAAGGCAATACCATCGTCGCCTCTAGCTCATGCACCGAACTTACACAAACTTGAGCCACAAGCCTTCATGGCCTAGCACCTGGCAAGGCTAAGATGCTGATACCTTACTAGCGGCAAAAACCTTTGCCACTACGACATGTTTTTCTGCCGGCAGACCTTTCTCCGGCAATTTGTTAGAAAGAATCACTTTGCTTCAGTATTAAGCGGCAATCTAATACCCATTAGCCCATAGTCTCAATTGCCTTGTATAAGTTATTTGTACCCTGTGATTATCCTAAAATCGCAACGCCTTCACAGGCTAAGGCCTAGCCATAGGCTATTGCCTAGTTTTGATGCGCCGCCATAGCTCTTGGTTTATTCGTGTAAATAGCAACAGACTGCTTGCCAATGGATAAACAATTTGGAAAAGCATAGTACAAGCTTGCTGAAGGCTCTACTCATCAGCTTTCAGCTTGTTCACAGCATTAGCTTGGCACTTGTGCCTATGCTTGTACTTGTGCATTTATGCGCTATTTATCTTTTGAATCTGCTGAGGTGTGCTGCTAAACAGCTACCGCAGCTAAGCACGATAGAGATTAAGATGAGCTCCACTGTGCCTGGATTGGCTTGCCATGGCTAGGCATGGCGCAGTATGGATGAGTGGCGCTTGGCTGGTGCGCTTGGTCTAGCCTGTTTTCGTAGGCATGGCTGGGCTATGATTGGCTCGTGTGCTTGGTCTAGCCTGTTTTTCGTAGGTATGACTGGGATATGCTTGGCTTTGGCTTGCCTAGCGATATTTGGTTTTGCTTAGCTTGCTTAGTAGTGGCTATGCTGATGCGGAAAATGGATTGCGTGGGCAGACTCTTTTGTGGCTAAGGCAGAGCCTGCACAGCGATGGGGTTGTGCTACTTATTTATCAAAGATGTCTTTGAGGCACTGAAGCTTGTTGATGTATCTGCACAGAGCTGCTTCACGCATAATTACAGCTTGCTTTAAGACTTCAACTTGTTCTGAAGAGCTTAACTTTAAAAAATCGCGGCTGTCAAAATCAAAAGGTGGAGGGCAGTCATCAGGTAGAGCAATATTCTCCATACCCAATCTATATAAGTCTTTGCCCTGCGCTTTATTATACTGCTGCGTCATGCGTTCATAATTGCGTGTGGAAGCTTTGTCAGTATCGTAAGGATCTAATCTTTGTCCTCTGCTATCGCGCTCAGCATAAACGCCTTTAGAACAGTTGTCCTTAGCATAAACAGGATCATCTTGAGTTGATAACTGAGTATCTCTATTGAAGTTGCCACCACGAGTAGTATCTTCTTTGTTAGAAGCATAACTATCTTGGTAAACATTGTTACGACGCCAAGCTTCTGCACGATCAAAAGCAGAATCATCTCTATAGCCATGGCTTGCAGGTAGAGTATCGGTGTTTTCTATGGCGTATATATCTTTTGCATTTTGATTATAGTCACGTGGATCTGTAGTGCGATAGAGATTTTCTGCCTCTTCTTGCTGTTCACTAACTGCAGCAATCTTATTTACTGGAATATCATATTGCTGATTAACATGGGCATTGAGCACGCCAGAAAGATGTGGCTGACCTTCACCTGCTACAAACTCTTGACGTTGTGCGGCGTAACGTGGACCAGGCTCTAAGGTACCAAAAGTAGGCAGTTTTTCTCCTAATACCATAGAAGAGCCACGCAGGCACTGGCGTCTTGAATTTGGGGCATTTACATCTTTACAGTGGCTTGCAGCACCACCTTTACGTAATACACTAATAGTGGCACTACTGCTTTGCTTTTTAGAGTATTCAGACTTATCGTGAAAAGAATAGACAAACTCACGAGGATCGGTTTTCTCTCGTACTACTACCACGTTTTTAAGCTCTGGATGAGCCTTCAAAAAGCGGCTAGCAAACACAATCTCGCCAAATGGACTCTCATAAATACGGCCGACACGAGCCATGCGATAAGGAGCGTTCTTTTTACCATATAAGGCAACTACATAGCCCTTTTGAATATCCTTTTGTACGTCACGTGATTGTATGACGCGTAGTGACTCATAGTCACCCCAGGTCTTCTGAAACTCTAATAAGTCCATTGCACACTACCTTATACAGTACCACCACACGCATGAGGCAAAATAAATCCAATGAGATAGATATTTGCCCGACCTAACAACCTACCAATTAATGTTGCTACTCTAACTAAAAATTTAGCCCTAACTAGATTAGCGTTTTTAGCTCAGTTACACAGGCATATTTGAAAGACTTGGCACCTTGTGTACGAGCCGCAAATGTAAACTTTAGCCCTAGTTTACTGGTTTAGGTTATAGTGCAACTATTATAGCAAACAAGACACAAAAACTTACAAGGTTTAGCTCACTTTCGTAAAAGAACTATTCGCACTACATTATTTATACTAAATTTATGATAGTAATGCACCTATACGGAGCAGCACTCCCGCTTATTGCACACTATTAAGAATAGTTTTTCTAAAAAAAGTATCCTCATATATGAACACTAAAAGTATGTATACAAGAGCAGTGCTATCTTTGATAGGATGCATGCGTGTTCATCATGTCTATGTTGCAGGTTAGATATTTTGTTCTCATCTGCTGTGCCCAACCTCTGATCTTGCTGTACTCGAATCAACTAAGTTGGCTGGCAGTAACGAGTTGCTTAGCTTGGCTTAGATTAGCGTAGCTTTGCCTTGCATTGCTTTGATTTGCTTTGCTTTGCTCAACTTAAATCAACTTAGCCATGCATGGCTTTATTTGCATAGCTTGGAGTGAATTTGCTGATTCGGAGTGAGCTTTTAATGGTTGTACATAGCCTAACTGATGGGGCTGTGCTTATGTGGCTTAGTTGCTATGAGAACTTGTGCGTGGCTCATAAATCACAAAGCCCACGTTGGTGGGCTCAGTTAGGCTGCTAGGTTGGGGCAAGTCTATGCTGTTTTTTTTGTGGTGGTGAGAGATTGTTTAGGGCGTAGTGTGCTTGTCTGCTACTGTTCACCAATCTTCTTCCAGGTGACCTCGTTGCGGCAGTACAGCGGCTCAGCTAAGGATGGATCGGTAAGAGTGAAGTCACCGCTCATGGCGCTATAGATGATGGCATCGGCTCGTGGATAAAGACGCAGGGTGTTTTCTTCGATGCTCTTGTTAGTAGCGGCTAAGAGATCTGCTGAGATTTTATCTTTAAGACCGGCCTCTAAAAGGATGGCAATGCCGGTACCTGCAAGAGCAAGCTTGTCAGAGGCAATTTTATCTGCGTGAGTTAAAAGATCTGCAATGGCATCTTCAGGCTTTGCCACCTTCTCTTCAATCACAGTTGCTACCTTGTTGCCGCTCTTTTCAAATAAAGCGTAGTAAACCTCGCCCATACGTGCATCTGCAGCACACAAGGCATAACTCTTATCCTCATGAGCGTTACCATCGCCACAATCTAAGAGCTCAGGAATAGCTAAAAGCTTAAGATCGCTCACGGCAAATACCTCAACATCTAAGCCTAAAGCTAAGGCTTGAGCTGTAGAAGTAGCAATACGTACACCGGTAAAAGAGCCTGGGCCGGCACCAAAACCTACTGCCTCAATATCCTCACGAGCAACTGAGTTTTCAGTAAGTAAGCTATCCACCATGCTCAATACTAAATTGGCATGCTTTTGTGGGGCTACTTCGCTCTTTAAGAAGACTTTGCCACCAACACTCAAAGCTACGGAGCAATTTTCTGTGGCAGTATCAATCGCTAAAACAGTCTTATCTCTCATAGTTTAATTGTCCTGTAGTGTTGTGACAAAAGTATCTGAGCCTTGCTAAGACTCATTAATGCCAAATTAGCAAAGCCACCGCTACCATTAGATGGCGATCATTTGCATTGCTAGATGATGAAGGCCTAGTAGAAAGCTTATCGCTTCACTACTAGCTGACAAACTATAGATCATAGCATGTCTAGAGCCTGCATAGCTAAAGCCTAGCAGCGCTTTTTGCTGCGATATGAGCTAAAGCTAGTGAGCTTGTGCAGAGTTAACTGACAATCCTAGTGCGCTGTTTGCTGCTATACAGGATTGAGCTAGTGAGCATTTGGCAGACATACTACTACGACTTGCATGAGCTCTTGGTGGCCATGCAACTAGGCCTTAGATGGGCTTTATCTAGCATTAATAACACATGATGGTTTACAAATCAGGCTATGGCACTTAAATGTGCTTAGCTTGCGTTTGTAGGCTGTATTGTATAAGATTCCGCTACTATTTAGTTAACTCATTAGAATGCACTTGGGCCTTTATTACCTCTTTGCAGCTTGGGCTCATGCATTGTCATGCTTGTTTGACAGCACTCATTGGTTTTTGGTTACTTTCGGTTCTGGGGATTATTGATGATTAAGAAACGTATTATTGCGTTTGATTTGGATCCGCAGCCGGCTGTATCCGATTCATATCGCTATCATCTGCGCTCTAAGGATTCGGCGGTTGAAAACTCCGAAGCCAAATACTATCAAGACCCATCCAAACCTCGAAAAGTAGCTCACGAGGATATTGCAGACTACATGCAAGTAGTCACACCACGTCGTCGTGGTCGTATTCAGGCAATCAAAGACAATCAGCCAAAGCACGTCAAGCAAAACATCTTAAAGCAGCAAGTCGAAGCCTTAGTTTCAGGTCAGCGCTCTCATGCACTCAAGCCACTGCGCATTAAGCTGCGCTCCATTGCTTTAGCCTTAGCTGAGAATGCTAAGAACTGGAAGAAAGAAACACCTGAGCAAAAGCGTGCCGAAAGCGAGCTGTCCGTATGCGAAATCAAGACTGATGCTTTGGTTTACGAGACTGCAGTTTCTCCAACAGGCTATACCTACCGTCGCCTCAAAAAGGCCACCACATCTTTAGCAAAGTAGCCTACACCAAGCTAAGTACGCTGCCACTCTTTCAAGCTTATCAGCACCCTACACACATAGCCCCTTGGCCACTTACAACCTGCTGTTCGCTAGCTAATCACGCCACAAACACAAGCAGATGCTATTGCCCATGAGCAGTTAGCACCACTGCATACATGAGCCACCCTTTCTAAGCTATAACCACTCAGGTTAATGCCACTGCAGCAGCTGCAGCTGTTAGTGCAGCAGTTACTGCAGTTATTGATGTGCTATTGCTGTAGCTTCTACAGATGCTGATGCTGCGGCAGTTGCTGCTATTGCTGTTGCTCATACATCCCCAAGAGCCGCATGGCCAATATCTAAGTTCTCAAGACTCTATGCGTGCCATGAGCTTCTACTTGCGATTAGGCAATGCATTTAGCTGCTAATAAGCCTATGCGCTTTCAGCACTTGGCAAACTATCCACAGTCTCTTAGGCGGCCACACAATCATGAGCTTGTGCTTGAGCATCTAAAGTGATGGGCCGACTAGATCCTGTGCTTTGCCTACACACGTACTTGCTGATTAAGCGTAATACGTGTGGCTTACTTGCCTTATTTTTATAGTGGCCGATGCTACTACCTTTTGCCTATAGCCGAGTTGCTTTAGCCTCAGTGCACTTGAGCTTTCTTTGGCTCAGGCCTTGGCTTTAGCGTGGGCTTGAGCTTTGGCGTTAGCTTGAGCCTTGGCTCTAGCTTGCTACTTAGCGTTAGCTTGCGCCTTAGCGATGCCTTGCGCCTTGGATTGTGGCGGCTAAGGCTTTGTGGTGGACATGTGCTCGGCTAGTGGCTTGTTAGTGGGCCTTAGGATTTGACCTTCTTTAAGAAGCTTAAGACTTCGGTAACTGAGGTTACGTGGGTCATTGGCGGTAAGGAGTTAAAGACGGTTTGACCGTAATTTTTGGTATGCAGTCTTGGATCAAGCAAGACTAAGGCACCTGTATCGGCTTCATTACGGATTAAACGACCTGCTCCTTGGCGCAGTGCAATGATGGCATTTGGCAGGCTCTCGCACTTAAAGACATTTAAGCCCTTGCTCTTAAGCTTGCCCTCAATTGCCTTGGTAATTGGGTCACCTACTTGAGTAAATGGCATCTTATCGATGATAACTAAAGATAAGGCCTTACCCGGTACATCCACACCTTCCCAGAAAGATGAAGTGCCAATTAATACTGCATTACCTGCCTTGATGAAAGCCTGCATGGTATCTGACACTGTCATATTACTGCCTTGCTTGAGGATACGGCGCTTATTTGAATAATGAGCACTCATATACTCATAAGCTTCATTTAAGGCTGAGTACGATGTAGTCAGAATAAAGATACCGCCATCGGTAGCATCGATAACTGAGCTGAGCATCTTAAGAGCCTTTTCCATACGACCCTTGACGTTAGGCTCAGGGAAAGATGGTGAGGTAAAGAGGCAAGCATGGTTCGTGTAATCAAAAGGAGATGGCACTATGCTTTGCTTTACTTCCTCGTGCTTGAGGCCAATGTCGTAAAGGAACTTATCAAACTTATTGTCAGTGGTGATCGTTGCAGAGGTAAAGACTACAGTACAGCCTTGCTCCTGAATCTTACGCAGAGCTGCACTTAAGTATGGGCCAATATCAATTGGGCATACGGTCAGAATGAACTTATAGCCTTGATCCTCTTTAGGCACAATCTCAATCCATGAGGCATTATCCCAACACTCTTCACCTTGCTTGTTGCGATCAGAGTTCATGAAATCAGTGATGAACTCTAAAGTCTCATCCACTTGATTTTGCAGAGGCTTGATATCCTCGACGGCTTCTTCATTACTCTTAAGGAGCTCAGCTAGTGACTTTAAGGCCATGAGTAAGTCAGCCATTAAGCCTCTAAATAAGGCATTGCGTACTGGTTGATTGGAGTAGTCATACACCACATCACCCATGTCGCTATCGTATGGGGAAATACGTGAGTAATCGATACCAAATTGATCGCACAGCTGACCAAAACGGCGCTTTAATTCCTTATTAAAATCACGCTCATCAAGATTACGTGAAGAGCGAGCAATCATCATCTCAAACTCTTCATCGCTAAGCGTGGACTCACTATCCTCAGATTCAGTAGTAATCTTCTCGCCGCCTAAATCAAGCTCGCCTAAGTCACGATCAAACCAACCGCTTTCTGTTAAACCATGAGCTTGTAAGATGGCTCGTACCTCTTTCATGGTGTAAGAGTCTTTACCAAGTAAGACACGGTCTTTGTTATTAAATAACTCGTAACCTAAGAGCTCAAATGGTGACTTAAAGTGATGGTGGCAGTACTTAAAGTTAGCAATACCGTGCTTACCATCGCCTCTAAACAAGAGACCACGCATCAGCACATTGACAATGCATTCAATCTTGTAGAGAGTTTTAGCAAAGGCACCTGTCTTAGTAGAGACCTTAGTCGATGAAAAACACTTATGCACCTCATCTACTAAATCCTTAAGAAACTCTAGGCTAACGTCGCGTTTGAAGAACTCTCGACCGACCTCAGCTAAGGTATGGGCCTCATCAAAGATCAAAACATCTGGCAGTGGCAAGATAGAATTTGGATTGCCAATACCATTAGGACTTTGCAGCGCAGCATAGAAAAGAGCGTGATTAATCACGACTACATCGCGCTCTTTAGCCTCCTGACGTGCGGCAAACACAAAGCAATGTGAGCCATCGATACCAGTATTGCCAGAGCGTACACGTTTAAAGCCAATAGCGGGATCTTTACCTGCAGCACCAGGACCAAAAGCACGGCCAATTTCCATATCTGCTTGATCTACAGGGACTACAGACGCAGCTGTATTAGAGTTTTCTGACAATTCCCTTAATAAATCGCGCTTACGAGCTGCATAAGGACAATTGCTCGCCATCTCTTGGCATAAAAATGAGTCACAAGTAACTAAAGAACGGGCACCTTCTTTAAGTGAGAAAATCATCTCACCAAACAAAGCATTTTTAGGATCGCTATCTAATGAGTCAGTACACTTATCAATATAGGCGCTAATGGTCTGACGATCACGCGCATTGAGTGAGCGCATGCCATCGCCATCAAACACATAGCGGCAAATATAGTTAGCGTGACCCTTAAGTGCGATGGAATTAAGGTGTGTGGTACCTAAAATATTAAAGATCTTGGGTACGTCTTTAGAGCTTAACTGATCTTGCAAAGTCTTAGTGCGAGTAGAGACCATCACTGTCTTGCCAGCAAGCAGCGGTGGCACTAAATAAGCGAATGTCTTACCGGTACCAGTACCTGCCTCTACTGCTAAGAACTGATGAGTGCTGATAACTTCAGCCACACTAGCAGCAAAGCTTTGTTGTCCTTTACGCGGTGAATAGCCCTCAAGCTTCTTACCAAGAATGCCATTAGCGGCAAAGACGCGTGCTACGTTCATCTTGAGTACAGACTCACGTGAAAAAGGCTTCATACGGGCCTCTTTCATCTTGAGTACATACTCGTTATAAGAACGATTAGACACAATGATGCTGCGATGATTGAGAATCTCTAAAGACTTCTTCTTTCTATCAAGCTCGCTAAAACTATCATCATAGTCGCCAGGCTCTACCGCTACTAGAGGCTCATCTTCTGAGTAGTCTCTTTCCGTCACCACACGACGCTCTTCATCCACTGCATCGATGACAACAGCATCATTAGCGACCTTAGCTTTATCCGCATGACCGAATAAATAGTCACTTGCCGCTTGTACGATTTCATTAACATCGCCTCTACGGATGACTTCTTTATCAACAACCGGAGATAAAATGTGGGTGCCAGCAATAATTGACCTAGCTAAATCTACATCTTCAGCACTAGGCTCATTGGCAGTCGCCTGATTATCAGCATCCCCTCCAAATAAGGCGTTAAATGCCTGATCATGCAAGGCATCATCTTTAGTCTTAACCTTAGATGCATTCTGAGTAGATTCACCCTTGCTTGACGCATGCTCAGAGCTACCTTTAGCAGCACTAGATGCGGCAGTGCTATCTTTGGCTTCGCTCTTTGCCGCAGCCGAGGCTTTAGCAGTGACTTGAGAAGTTCCTTTAGCAGTTCCTGTAGCTGTGGCATTAGCAGTAGCTTGAGCAGTGCTGCCTTTAGCTGCAGTGCTCTTAGCTAAGCTGCTAGCTGATGGGCTTGAAGCAGCTGCAGTCAAGCCAGCAGTATGTGATGCAACTATGGCGGCATCGGAGTCTTGATCGTCAGCATCATCAAAGATATCGCTACCACCAAAGGCCAAAGCAGAGAGGAAGTCATCGTCAGACATAGCCTCAATCTCTTGTTGTGAGCGAGACTTTTTGCCCGATTTTGAGCCTACATAAGTATTGTTCTCTGGGTCAAACATCTCAGTGCTATTATCATCACCTGCTACACGCACATCACCGTGCTTTAAGGATGCACCACTAATCTCTCTCACCTCATCCTCAGCCTCACTTTTAGCAGGACTGTTGAGATTCTGGCTAAAGTTGTTGATAGTGTTAATAAGATCGCTAGCTGTCTCCATGACAGCCTCAGATCTCTTCTGGGCAAAGTCATCATTAAACTTAGCATGTAAGAGGGCTGGATCATGTAAGGCATCCTTGATGGATGCTGCTTTCTTAGTCCCGCTAGCACTAACTTTTGAAGACGACGACGCCTTAGCTCCACCTAAGCTACGGCCACTTGCCTTACTTGTACCTGCCACCTCCTGTGCAAAGGCATTAGGCACAGCACTATCCCATGGCGCAACATCATCACCATTGGCAAGAGCAGACTGAGCTGAACTAGCAGCAGCGGCTGCGGCCGAACTTTCTGCACGGGCTACACTAGCTGCACTTGCTGCAGCGTGCGCCGCATTAGAAGCCTGCTCAGCATTAGCTGCATTGTGCATTGCAGCGCCGTCATGATGAGCACTAGAGCTATATGTTTGATCCATTGCAGCGGCATCATCTAGCGGCACATAGTTATCCCACGGAATATCAGCATTGCCATTGGCATTGCTATCCCATGGAGCTGCATCGTTATAGTTTGGAGTGCTATTTTCCCAAGGGGCTACATCTGCGTTGCTAGCGCTTGCGTTATCCCATGGTGCGCTCTCATTGCCAAAAGGAATATCCTCGTTCAAAGGATCAGAGCTTGGCTGACGCTTAGAGATCTTATCTTGCTTGCGTGCAACTGTGGCAGTGGCGGCATTGTCAGATGCACCTTGACTGTCATTACCTGAGGCAAACTTATTAAAGTCATCAATAGACAACACCTGACCAGCCCCAAACAGACCACCTGCGTAAGGAGATTCAAAGTCTTCATTAGAGTATGGGCCTGCATCTTGGCGAGCACCTGCCTTGTTTGCAGATGGTTTGGACTTGGCTGAATTTTTTGCAAGATCTTTTAAGTCCACAGCGCCTCCTTACTGGCTCATAAATATAAACAGACCACGAATACATGGGAACAATGAAGCAGCTATTGTACGGTCTTACAAAGTAAAACCATAGCGCCAATATAGAATGATCTCATACTTTGCTCAAATCTAGCCAGAAAGCGTAAAAAAGTTATCTCAAATCACCCCATATCCATGCTTTAGACACCAAACACCTATACAAGCAAGTTCATCATCCCCATCAAAATACCAGCAGCCAGCGACTGCAGCACTAAAAGTAATTAACCATTTTATAAGCACGTTAGCGCAGCAATTGCCTATAGCTGCCAGAACAGCTCATGAGTCTATGCTGTTAACACTCTGTAAGCTTCAACATACGGTGCAGAGCCTGAATGCCGCTATGCAGTCATATGCTTAGCTTCTGTGCTAATTATCAACCGTGTTTTGGCTGTAGTAGTGCGCTATGGTCTATTTGGGCTTAGCGGAATGTGGCGAGCCTTAAGAGAGCTTCCTCCAAATGGCCTAGCTCATGGCCAAGCTTCTTACCTACCTTGCTTAGGCTGAGCATTGGACGGAGCCACTACTAGCTGATGAAGGGGGGCTTTGTGCACTATAGACGCACACTTTTTCTCATATATATGAGACTTAAGGGCATTAGGCGTTATTATTGGCTATGCAAGCGGTGCTATAGGCACAAAAGATCTGAGCGCAAATGATGCTAAGTCTTTGTGTGTACAGCGTGCATCATCTATTTTCAACATGAGGGATATTCTTATGGCAGCAGAAGACCAAGATAAGAATAAAGCATCCTGCTCTTGTGATGAGAGCTATAATAAGAAAGGCTTTAAGCTCTTCGGTTCTAAGGGATCAAGCTCTTGCTCAACTAAAGGCAAGCGTAACTCGTGCGCAACAGGCAATTGCCCATCTGGTACATGTTCGACCAACAATACTTTGCTCTTAGTAGTGATTGCGGCAGTGATGTTATTAGTAGCCTATAGAACACGCTCTCAGTCTGAAGATGTCTCATTAGAGGCTAGCGTTGCAGCTCAAGAGACAGTAGCAGTTGATGCCCAAGAGGCTAATGCTCAGCCAAAACAAGAGCCATAATTCACCATAGATTGCGCTTGCACCCTTGGCACTTAAGGCCAATCCCTTTGCTTTGTTGATCCCCTTGCGCTCTTAAGTCGCGCACTCCCACCTCATGCCTTTCAGAGCACACGCTCTGTACCTTTCCACACCTCTTTCTTTTCCCAAGCTCATTGCGCTCCCCGACTGTCTTATTGTCGCTGTGCGGATACTCAACTCGCATGTGGCTATTTGCTCCAACCAATCGGTCGATTTAGATTTTTGTTGAGGCTCTTGCGTTCGTGTGATGAGTTGCAACAGGCCATGTTCTCTTTGCTACACATGGTCATGATGGACTTACTGCTAAGCTATTAGCATGTGGTGCCTTGGATTTTTTGTGCTTTGGTGTTTTGTCGTTTGGCTAGGTAGTTTTGCTGGCTTGATGTGGTTTACAGGCTTGCAGCATCAGCTGTTTTGATGTGCTTGAGGGATGTGATGTTTTTTGGGAGGGTCGTTAGTTTGTTGTGTTTTTTGTTGAGGTAGCTGCAGATATAAAAAAGCCCGTAGAGCTTGGTAGCAATACGGGCCTTTTCACACTTATGTGTGGTTACAAGTACGTAACTTTGAATATCGGGCGTTAAGCCTTACAGACGGGCTGTAAGGCGTCTTTTGCCGTTGGCCCGAAATATTCAAAAATTAAATTACTTGTTAGCGTTAGCAGCAGCGAAAGCAGCAGCCATTGCGTTAGGAACAGCTTCCTGAGCCTTCTCGTTTAAGGACTCTAAAGCTTCCTTCTCCTCAGCCTCATCCTTAGCACGGATGGATAAGGTCAGCTGACGGGTCTTGCGATCAACGTTGATGAACTTAGCCTCAACCTCGTCGCCTACCTTCAGAACGGTAGTAGCGTCGTCGATGCGGTCGCGTGAAATGTCAGCAACACGGATGTAGCCAACTACGCCATCAGCTAAAGCAATGGTAGCACCACGAGCGTCAACCTCTTCAACGGTACCAGTTACTAAGGAACCCTTAGCGTGGTTCATTAAGAAGTCTGCATATGGATCATCAGCGATCTGCTTTAAGCCTAAGGAGATGCGCTCGCGATCTGGATCTACCTGGAGAACGATAGCGGTGATTTCGTCACCCTTCTTGAAGTCGCGAACTGCGTCTTCGCCAGACTGCTGCCAAGAGATGTCTGATAAGTGAACTAAGCCGTCGATGCCGCCATCTAAGCCGATGAAGATACCGAAGTCAGTGATTGACTTGATCTTACCGGTTACACGGTCACCCTTAGCGTGGGCAGTAGCGAACTCCATCCATGGGTTTGGCTTGCACTGCTTTAAGCCTAAGGAAATACGACGACGCTCCTCGTCGATCTCGAGAACCTTAACGGTTACCTTATCGCCAACGGAAACAACCTTGGATGGGTGAATGTTCTTGTTGGTCCAATCCATCTCGGATACGTGGACTAAGCCCTCAACACCCTCGTTGATCTCAACGAAGCAGCCGTAATCGGTTAAGTTAGTTACCTTGCCCTCGAGGCTTGAGCCAACTGGGAAGCGAGCTGCGATGTTAGCCCATGGATCCTGACCTAACTGCTTGAGGCCTAAGGATACACGCTGACGCTCACGGTCGAACTTGAGAACCTTAACGTCGATCTCGTCACCAACATTAACGATCTCAGATGGGTGCTTAACACGCTTCCAAGCCATGTCAGTGATGTGTAATAAGCCATCAACACCACCGAGGTCAACGAATGCACCGTAGTCGGTGAGGTTCTTAACGATACCCTTAACTTCCTGACCTTCCTGGAGGTTAGCAAGTACGGACTCACGGTCAGCTGAGTTCTCAGACTCGATAACAGCACGACGGGAAACAACAACGTTGTTGCGCTTCTGGTCTAACTTGATTACCTTGAACTGGAGCTCTTTGCCCTCTAAGTGAGCGGTCTCACGTACTGGACGTACGTCAACTAAAGAACCAGGTAAGAAAGCACGGATGCCGCCTAACTGAACAGTGAAGCCACCCTTGACCTTACCATCGATAAGACCAGTAACAGCGTCGCCATTCTTGAATGCTTCTTCGAGCTTGATCCAAGCTTCGTTGCGCTTAGCCTTCTCGCGTGAAAGGACAGTCTCGCCGTCGCCTGACTCAACAGACTCGAGAACTACTGGGACAGTGTCACCAACAGCAACTTCGATCTCGCCAGCGGCGTTCTTGAACTGCTCAACTGGGATGTTGGACTCAGACTTTAAACCAGCGTCGAGGATAACGAAGTCGTCTTTAATAGCAACAACAACTGCGTTGATTAAAGAACCTGGACGGGTTTCGGTTTGATTTAAGGACTCTTCAAAGAGTTCGGCAAAAGACATTGACATTAAGGTTATGTTCCAAAAGCACCTAAAAGCATCCTGCTTAAAGGAGGTAATTAACAGTAGTGGATCATCCATGATCCTGAAAACAGTAAATGCCGATTATAACAACACAATCGTGTGATTGCAATTACATTTTCAAAAAAAATTTACCCTTCTGATTTGCTTTATCATTTGTTACCAAACTTGATAAACATCGGCTTTACCTTGTCTATAAAGGCACCTGCTTTTGCTCACTTGTTGCCGCTCTCAGCGCAAACCTTTTTGCACCTTAACTTTTTGTCTCTGCTGCGTGTAAGTTTACGGCTTTATTTCGCTTGTGAGGAGACAGTACATCGTGCTTGCGCTCTTTAGCTGTCCTGGTCATATACATTGATGCTCTGTAGCGTGCGTCCTTTTAAGGCGATGATGATTGCTATGTGTGTTTAG
This sequence comes from Anaerobiospirillum succiniciproducens DSM 6400, assembly GCF_000482845.1. Classification (GTDB taxonomy): domain Bacteria; phylum Pseudomonadota; class Gammaproteobacteria; order Enterobacterales; family Succinivibrionaceae; genus Anaerobiospirillum; species Anaerobiospirillum succiniciproducens. The sequence continues at coordinate 22,666 of NZ_AXWV01000030.1, read as the reverse complement.
ATGAGTGAAGCCTTCGTTTACAAAATACCGCCAAATGAAAAGCTTTGAGTTAAGATGATGAGTTATGCATAAGAAAAAACTGGCTAAAGTTAGTCTTTATCTTTGTATGCTCAATGGCTCTAGAGTTTGAGGAGATGGTAATGAAAGGTATCTTGCTCGCAGGAGGACGGGGAACAAGGCTCTATCCGCTTACCCGTACTGTCTCTAAACAGCTATTGCCTGTTTATGACAAGCCTATGATCTACTATCCTCTGTCTACACTGATGCTCTTTGGCATTAGAGATATCCTCATTATCTCTACCCCTGAGGATACGCCACGTATTGAGCAACTCCTTGGTGACGGTAGCTCTTTAGGCTTAAACCTATTTTATGCCGTGCAAGAAGAACCAAAAGGCATTGCGCAAGCACTGCTTATTGGCAAGGACTTTATCAAAGACGATCAGGTCTGTCTTATCCTAGGCGACAACATCTTCTATATGGGCGAGCAGCTCCATCAAATCGTTGATAAGCTCCATAGTACCGACAATAATGTCGCCACCATCTTTGCCTATCACGTTTCTAATCCTCAGCGCTTTGGTGTTGTCGAGTTTAACTCTCAGATGCAAGTAATCTCGATTGAAGAAAAGCCTCAGAGGCCAAAGTCTAACTATGTAAGTGTCGGCTTGTACTTCTACCCACCTGATGCTGCAGACAAAGCCGCTAGTTTAAAGCCATCGAAGCGTGGCGAGCTTGAGATCACCGATCTAAACAATCTCTACTTAAAAGAGTCACGGCTTAGTGTCATTCCTATGCTAAGAGGCAATGCCTGGCTTGATGCCGGTACTCCTGAGTCGCTGATGGACTCAGGTGATTTTGTTAGAATTATTGAACAGCGCCAAGGACTTAAGATCGCTTGTTTAGAAGAGATCGCCTTAAAACAAGGCTTTATTAACAAGCAGCAATTGCTTTGCTTAATTGAGCGCTTGGATGAATGCAACTACAAAACGTATCTACAAAAGGTTTACTTAGATGAGCTTGAGATTTACTAGCACCGACATTGAGGGCTTATACATCATCGAGCCGCAAATTTTCCATGATGAGCGTGGTTACTTTACCGAGACTTACAATCTTAAAGATTTTGAGGCTCATGGCATCAGTCCAAACTTTGTTCAAGACAATCAGTCCTCATCTACTCATGGTGTCATTCGTGGACTGCATGCACAACGTGGCGAGCACTCCCAAGGCAAGCTCGTTCGCGCTCTTATTGGCACGGTCTTAGATGTAGTTGTAGATATTCGTCCTGAATCTAAAACCTTTGGTAAGTCTTTTAGCATCGTACTCTCGCAAGAAAACTTCAAGCAGTTATATATTCCGCGTGGCTTCTTGCATGGCTTTTCTGTCATGTCAGATGAGGCAGTGCTTGCCTACAAGTGCGACAACTTCTACTGCAAAGGTGCTGAGCTAACCGTGCGCTATGACGATCCTGAGCTCGACATTGATTGGCAAATCCCAGGCGTTATATCCATTGTTTCGGACAAAGATCGCAACGGCATCTCCTTTGCCGAGCTTAAAAAGCAACTCCTTCAATAACCATCCGCGATGCGGCACTATTCTTACTTAGCTAGGTATGACTTATGTTCAAACGACTCTTAGTTACTGGCGGCGCTGGTTTTATCGGTTCTAACTTCATAACCTACTTTTTAAGCAAGTATCCAAATGTCTTAGTAGTCAATCTAGACAAGCTTACCTACGCTGGTTCCATGGACAATTTAAGTGAGGTAAACTCAAAAGATAACTTTGTCCACGTGACTGGAGACATCTGCGATGAGAGCTTAGTAAACGCGCTTTTTGAGCAATATGACTTTGATGCTGTAGTGCACTTTGCAGCTGAGAGTCATGTGGACAATTCAGTAACTGGGCCTAAAGCTTTTGTTCAGACCAATGTTGTGGGCACCTTTACCTTGTTGCAAGCAGCTTTAAAACACTGGATGGATGGTCCGCATCAAGTAAAGTCTGGCAAAGAGCATTGCCGTTTTCACCACATCTCCACTGATGAAGTTTATGGAGCCTTAGGAAAAAGCGGTTCCTTTACAGAAGATACTGCCTACGCTCCAAACTCTCCATACTCTGCCACCAAGGCAGGCTCAGATTTTCTTGTCCGAGCCTATCACCATACATATGGTTTAAACGTTACTACCTCAAATTGCTCGAATAACTACGGCCCCCGTCAGCATGTTGAAAAGCTTATTCCTAAGACCATAAGCTGCATCCTTAATCATCATGAGATTCCGGTGTACGGCACAGGCTTAAATGTACGTGATTGGCTCTTTGTTGAAGATCACTGCAGCGCTATCGACACGATCTTACGTGAAGGTAAGAGTGGTGAAACCTACAATGTCGGCACCAACAATGAGCTCGACAACATGACCCTCATTACGGCGATTTGCGCTTTAATGGATAAAAAGGTGCCAGCTAAAGACGGTCAGTCTTATACCTCACTCATTACCCATGTCAAAGACCGTCCAGGCCATGACTTTAGATATGCTGTGGATGCATCTAAGCTCAAGGAGCACACCTCTTGGAGGCCTAAGTACAACTTTGAAGGGGCTCTTGAGTACACCATCGATTGGTACATCAAGAAGCTTAGCACTTAGAGATGGTCTAATTGCTTGAGTTGAATTGAATTGAACTGAACTGAACTGAATTGAATTGAATTGAATTGAAAAGAGGCCTATGAGGCCTCTTTTTGTATGCCCCTTTAGAATGAGGGGCGGCAAGACAATAAGTTAATGGATACTACTTATTGAACTTGCTCATGAATTGAGCTGCAGCAGCCTGATCCTTTTGAGCCTGCACTTGAGCTGCAACGCCTACAGGAGCGCAGATCTTGCCAACTGGCTGCAAAATGGTGTCTAAGCTCTTAGCTAAAACGACGCCTGCTGGGATGCCTAAAATAGTTATGAAGCAACCAATCATCTGACAGATCACGATGATGGTGAGCCACCAACCAAAGAAGATGATGTACAGGATCTTAAGAATGGTGCCGTAGGTTTGGAAGACTGGATTCTCTTCCTCGTTTGAAACATCACTCTTCTTAACCATGGTGTAAGAAAAAGGCAGCAGTAAGAACTTAGAGTACTGAATCAGACCAAAGCCAATCGGGGCGGTAACAACTAAGGCCACAAAGAGCAGGCCGATTAAGAAGGTAATCAGGGCACTGATAAAGCCAAAGAAAGGGAAATGCCAAATAATATTGGCAATAACGCGTAACATAAGAGATTCCTTAACTGCAGCAACTGCAGGATGCAAAACAAATAGTTGCCACAACACACGAAAGCAACTTGGCGCTGATTATACATATAAGTTCTATTCTTATATGCATCTGCACCATAAATGATTACAAATGTGCCAACTTGATCAAACATATCATCAAAAACGCCTGTCATTTTCGACTATTGCACTGTTACAGGCAATGAAGAATCAAAAGGCCTCGCACATAGCACTCAAAAGCTCTCTCTACATGCTACAAAAAACAAAGGCAGATACTTGTAGGTACCTGCCCGTGTCTAGACAATAGAAAGTAATCTTGAGAGCTAGTCTTGCTTGCTCTTAATGTAATCCATTGCAGCATTGAATACTTCATCAATGCTCATATTGGTAGAGTCAAGGATCAGCGCATCCTCAGCAGCCTTTAATGGAGCTACAGGACGGTTGCGATCGCGCTCATCACGCTCGGTGATCTCTTGTAAGATTAAGTCAAAGTCTGCTTCCTTACCTGCAGCCTCAAGCTGTAACTTACGTCTTTGAGCACGCACCTCAGGAGAGGCATCTAAGAAGATCTTAACCTGTGCATCAGGGAATACTACAGTACCCATATCACGGCCATCAGCAACTAAGCCTGGCTCACGACGAAAATCGCGCTGACGCTGCAGCAAAGCCTGACGTACTAATGGATGTGGAGCAACCTTGCTAGCATTTAAGCCGCACTCTTCAGTACGAATAGCCTTAGATACATCCTCGCTACCTAAGAATACGTGGACGCCATCTTCCATCACCTCAAAGCTCAGATCCATTACCTGAGCCTCTTGTACTAAAGATTCCTCATCAAACATGGCTAAACCGGCTTTACGAGCTGCATAGGCTAATACGCGGTAAATAGCACCTGAGTCGAGTAAATCAAAATCCAATGCCTTTGCAAGACGCTTGGTCAGCTCACCCTTGCCAGCACCGCCTGGGCCATCAACAGCAACTACAAATGCCTTTGCCATGTTTAAAATCCTCTTTTTTTCATCCTTACACAAGCTAGATTTCACTGCTTGCAAACTTAATTTGTTTGCACAGCAAATCTGCAGCTAAAGCCTATTTAGTCGGCTTTCACTAGCTTGCAAAACCCGCTCATTGTACGCGTCTTGAGAAGAAAACGCAAAAACACCCCGACCTTGCACCCGGGATCTATCGAACAAATGTGAGATTGTCGGATTTTGTGATAAAAAACGTCTAGGGATGCCCCGTCTAATGAGCGCTTGTGTATAATGTGCATCTTATCGTTGTAGACATTTTCCATGTGAGTTTTCACATGTGACGCTCTTAGGTAGCAACAGCTTAAGATCTCGCGTTTGACACAGATCTTCATTGCACAGCTACTCAGGGCATTAGTAACTTTAAAATTTTTAGGTAATCATCGTGTCATCTAGTGAGATTTTCGAGCAGGGCCCATCCGCTTTGCTTCCAAGCCGTTTCGGCATGTTCAGAATCAAGGTCTTTAAGGATCATCAAATGCGCGAGCACGCCATCATTTACAGTGGCGACTTAAGTGGTGACGAGCCTGTTCTGACTAGAATCCACTCTGAGTGCCTAACTGGTGATACCTTAGGCTCTTTACGTTGTGATTGTGGTTTCCAGCTTGAAGCTGCACTGCGCAAGATCTCTGAAAAGGGCCGTGGTGCCTTACTGTACATGCGCCAAGAAGGTCGTGGCATTGGTCTTTTCAATAAGATCGCAGCCTACCGCCTGCAAGATAATGGTCGTGATACTGTTGAGGCTAACTTAGAGCTTGGCTTCCCAGCTGACGGTCGTACTTATGGTCTGTGCGCTGATATGATGCGTGCTATGGGCTTTGATAAAGTTATCTTAATGACCAACAACCCAGCTAAGATCGAAGATATCGCTCGTCACGGCATTACTGTGGTTGCTCGTGAGCCTCTTGAGTACGGTGAGAATAAGTTCAACACCGACTACTTAAAGACCAAAGAAGAGAAGATGGGCCACCTCCTGCACCATCAAGACTAAGGCAAGGCTAAAATTAAGCCCTAACCTACTGTTAATTGCTCTTAAACAAGCCCGTCTGCCTCGCAACGGGCTTTTGTTTTTCTAAAAAGCACCACAAAACCCCCACGCTCAGTTGCAGCGCCCGCACAGCCAAGAGCTGTTAGCATTCATCTAGGCCAGAGCGAGTGCAAATGCCCGTTACTCAGCATAGATACACCAAATGCACACAAGGCATATTGAGTCTGTTATGATGTGCACGTACTGTGATTTTTCATTTAGATAGTCTAAGGAGTGTGTATGGCCGTACTACTGTTTGATGGACGCGAAATCGAGACTGACGACGAAGGCTATCTTTTAAATCTTGATGACTACTCTGATGAGCTTAGAGACTTCATAGCAAGTGAAATGGATCTTGAGCTTACCGACGAGCACATGGTCATTATAAATACCGTGCGTGAGTACTACAAAGAGTACGACACAACCCCGCCTATCCGTGGCCTTATCCAGCTCTTAAAGAAGCAAGGTCATACAGAGCTTGCAAGCTCAGTAAAACTCGCCCGCCTCTTCCCTGATGGCGCTGCTAAGTGCGCTGCTAAGCTTGCCGGCCTTCCCAAGCCAGCTAAGTGCATCTAAGAACCAACAAGTAAGGACGCATAGCAAGTAAGCTAAAGCACAAGAGAGCAACCTGTTGAATTTCTCATAATCAAGTTCAACATAGTGTTTGCTGTAGTTATCTACGCTGCACTATGCTGCGAATAAGACCACTTTACTTTGCATCTCTAGCACTATGACTGGCTAACACATCCATCTTGTATAGAAACTCCTCTTAAGTACCAACCTCATGGCTAAGATATAGCCTCTTGTGGCTTGAAAAACACCCTGTTGCCATGCCTAGGATAGCTGTAACACGACCTAAGCCTTGGCCTAATGTAAGGTTCGAGCCATAACTTATATACTCACCCCATCAACAGCAACATAATGACATTGGCCAACAGCTTACTTTGCGGCCATTAAAAAAGGAGACCTGAAGTCTCCTCTTTGTTGCACGATATTGTGCGGTTCAATACTAATTAGCTTGCTTAGCTTTTATCAGAGCCCTGAGCCTCAACATTAGTGTTGGTCTCAGCATTAGCACTAGTCTCTGCCTTGGCACTGTCATCTTGGCTCTTAGCAGCCTCATCGCTGACTACTGCAGTTACAGATGCAGCATCTTCTTTAGTAGCAGGAGCAGAGGTTGCAACCTGAACAGCATCTTCAGTCATGTGTGCCAGACCCGCCTTTAAGTACACAATCATGGACCATAAAGTTAAGATCGTAGCAACTTGTAACAGACCTAAAGCAGCATAGATGAGAGGATCGTTATAGCGCCATACTAACAGGGCAATCGCGGTCATCTGAATTGCAGTCTTCCACTTACCCACCCAGTTAACAGCAACCTGGGCTCTCTGACCGATCTCAGCCATCCACTCACGCAGAGCAGATACAACGATCTCACGAGCGATGATTACCATAGCAGGAATGGATACTAAGAGGTTAACGTGTGGGAAGAAGTCAGATACGTGCACACTGTAGTACTCAACGATGAGAACTAAAGCAGTACATACGATAATCTTGTCAGCTACTGGATCTAAGAATGCACCAAACTTTGTAGTTTGCTTAAGTTTTCTGGCTAAATAACCATCTAACAGATCGGTTAAAGCGGCAATCACAAACACTAAGGCAGCCATCATATTGGTCTTAGTGGTTGGATAGTAAAAGAGGCCCACAAATACAGGAATCAGTAAAACTCTAAGTAGAGTGAGCAAGTTTGGCAGGTTAAACATTTTTCAGATCAGTCCATAGCTACAGTTAAGCCTGAGTACAGGCAGATAAAGCGCACCATAATTATAGGACATCTAGCTAAGATTCTTTGCGATAGACGGCTCAAATTTACATACTGCTTACGTAAGCACTGACAAAAACCCGCGATTTACCACTTACAGCCGCTGCTCCAGAGCTTATTCAAAGCCCGTCCACTGCTTACTCCCTCCAATAGCAAATAGCAAGTGCCTTATCGATGCAGGCAGACTTACTGTCCTAACTAACAAAACTAATACAATCCATCCGCTCACAAAAAGGATTTAGGCTTAGCCATCTTACAGATGAGCAGCCATGCTTATGTGAAATGAAAAAGAGTCAATGAGGATACTCAACCCCATGATATTGCTTCTGATCGCTTGAAATTCATACACAGTAAATGTCGCACGCTCATGACTATAACTTAGCTTACTTATGGTTAAGTCACGATCCAAAGAAAGTGCCAAACAAAAACGTTACGCCCTGGTTATAAGCTACGTCCTATTAGCTATGGCAGAAAGCAAAGTCTCATTTGCTGAGACAAGACTCTATTACTTAAGTTGATGTTGGTCTATTACCTAAAAGCACCTCAGGTTACAATTAGTCATGACCTGATTAAGGAGATACTTATCGTCAAGCAAGGTCACTTAGTATAAGCTGTTCATACTTTAGCTGTAGCTACCGCAAGGGATTACCAATGTTAAATAAGCACATCAATCATGTTCGCTCCGAGCTTGAGAACAAGTTCTCAACTAAAGAGAACAAGAGCGAGTTTACTCACACGCACTCATACACCTGCAACAATCGCCTTTACCACATCTTTGACTTCACTGATGCTAAAGGTAAGGCAAAATCATTAATTAGTGGCGGCTACTCTGATCTTGGCCTTGATAGCGATAGCGCCTTGTGCGAGCTGAAATTTAAGCTTGGCGAGAAGATGGGCAAGGGTGAAGCGTCTGCAATTACTCATGCCACAGCGCGTATCGAAACAGAGCTGATGCAAAGAGTTAAAGCTCCAAAGAAAGTCTCTGCCAAATATGATATTGGGAACTACTCATCTCAAATCCCAACTATCAATAATCTGCTCTCTGACGTACCTCAGGGCCTAAGTAAAAACGCGCTTGAGAGGGTTGAGCCTTTTGTTATCTATATGCTGCTGCCCAATCAAATTGATGCAGTCAAAGCATTAAGCCTCTTTTCAGATATCTATGAAGAAGCTGACCCAGAACTCAACAAAACCAATACTAAACAAAGAGATATTACCTTTTTCAAGAAGCGTAATAGCACGCAACAGCACACTATACTAAGTGCATATTTATGCGATTATAAGGCTTCGTACAGTAGGCCAGATCCCAGCCCCTTGAATGGCAACCTACTTAACAATCTTTTTCCAACACTGAATGTAAACTGCGAGAAACTACTTGGTTTTATGCTAAGAAGCGATGCCTTGTATCCACTCAATGAGATTAAAGACTTAGTTAAGAGTTTCATGTTGGTGTGCTCACAGACTAAAAAAGAGGATATCCGAGGCATTATTGTTAACGATGAACTACTTTCAGTCCAAGAATTTGTAAGATTAGGTACTGAGCTTTTAGAAAACAATCATTGGTCTGAAAACTTCATGACAGGCATCTATGAAGATCATGATGAGTGTGATGAGTATGATGCGTATGATGAGATTGTCGAGGATAACGGCAAACCTACAGGCAAAATGATCTACGAAAGCACTTTCTCTACAACTGGCTTAAGTGCTCTAGGCTTTAAGGATATTGAGCTTGAAACGATTGTGAAGACTAAAAAGGACATTAATCTTTACAACAAGATGCTTAACAAAATCAGCGATACTTTCTTAAACTCAGGCTTTATCCTCACCAAAGATGCTCCTCTGGTTGTTAATCTCAAGGACACCCTCATTCAACTTGAAGATCAGCGTGGCTGCCTTTATGTGAGGGATATTCGCAAACTCAAGTAAGACTCAAGCTATCTACTAACAAGGTATCAAGGGCTGGACAAGAGCCAGCCTCTTTAAACCAATTAAGAAGCATTCAAGGGCTCTCCCATTTGTCTCTAGTTCTTGCAACCGCTTAACTACGATCTTCCTGTTATCACGGAGCCACTATGATAGTTAAGCGCACTTGTTCCTCTGTCAGACAATGCCGTTCATAGGCTTGCACATTGCCCATCATACAGCCAACCTAAATCACTACTTTCTATTAGTCATAGGCTTAAGTTAAGGGTCGAGTTAATTGTTGAGTCAACTATCAAGTCAACTGTTAACTCAACACCTACCGCTAATGCAATCAAGACCAAGAAATCTGATAAATATCAGCTTCTGCTGCCGATTTTCAGCATATCTTAATCTTGTATTGGTAGTTAAGTTAACTGTTAAGTCCACTGTTAACTCAACAGTTGACTTAGCACTTAACCTCACAGACAAATATAAATAATCACCCTTTGAAAGCATGTGGTCATACATGGACATTGCCAACATTGCATTGTGTCTTAACTGCCTACTCTTTAAGTGAATGATGTATTGAGCCCCATACTGACTACTGCTCTTCAAGCCAACATGCACAATGTCGATAAGCAAGCTCAGAATTACCCCAAAGGCTCTTATACAACCATGTCTGTTGATTTAATGACTACCCTCTGTGCTTGTCTAATTTATTGATTCTCTTTTGATGAATTGCCTGCGACTCATTTAGTGTGCTGTTGTGTGGCTTCTATATTAGATCTTTTAACTTTGCTTGCAGCTAATTCTTTGTGCAGCGCCTTACATATCTTTTTAGATGCAAATGAGCCATTTTTAATGCCCACTATTATGCTTGTGGATATTTAAATGCATGCCATGGAGTATGCTGCTATCTTAGACTAGACTAATTATGTATGATACTTTATGTCATACGGCTGGCATGCGACTATGGGTGTCGGATATTAGTTGCTTGCTCAAGTATTGATAAACTGCTAAAAGCTGTTAAGTTAGCCTAATACTTAGCTGCTTGTACGAATTTGACTGTATTTAAGCATTTGGCGCCATTTAAAGCTCGATGCCATAAGGCTCATCTAAGAAATTAATAATTCCATGAATTAAATTTAATTTCGAAAATTAATTATCCATCTCCATTCAAAAAGCACATAAAAAAGAACAAAACACCATATAACACCGGCGTTTTGTCCTTGCTTAACCCAAATACAATGCCTAAAAAAGACTATTTTTCTAAATTAATATTAATAAATTATGAAAAATCTCTAAGAGCATTTTCTCGGCTCAACCTAGCCTCTTCAATCCATTCTGGCAAATATTCACTAATAACTCCATACGCCTTTTGACTACGGCGCTTACGCTTTTCGGATTCATTTATGAAACGAATACTGTGAGCTTCGGATAAATCTCGATATTCATTAGATAAAGGGTCATAAAGCTTCACATAATGTGACATTAGTGTTCCATACCAATTTATACCATAAGCAGATTCATATAGTTTTGCTTTGCCTTTTCTATCAATAGTAAAAAGTTCAAACGGGTTACTACCATTAAAATCAGAGTTTCCTGATCCATCAAGCAACTCATGAATTTCAATCCCTAAAATTGGCTTACCCATATTCCATGCCGTCTCAATTTCATATTGAATCCATTTACGTTCAGCGGTCTCACTTCCAACAAGCACTACCACTACATTAGATTGTCTTAACTGGTCATTAATCCAATTTTTGATTGAGTTTACGCCTTTCCTTTTAATTTCCTCCCAATCATTAGGTTCAACAAGCTGATCACCCTCAACTACACCCATGTTCCTGATTTGTTGTACACGCCAGTTATCTTTTTCATAATGAAAGCTAAAAAATACTTTTTCAAGCATAATAAAATCCTCACTAATTAATAGTTTTAATGTAATTAATAATTAAAGAAATAGCCTTATCATGGCTGTTTTCTTCATTTCCTAATGCCTTTAGTAATTCGATTAAATCGCAAGATTCAACACTAGAATTTTTTAAAAGCTCATCAAATAATACATCTGACGAATATATAGATTCCTGTTTCATAGGCACAGGTATGCAAATATTGCTATTGTTCTGTGAAATCTCATACTCTGAGCGAATTCCATCATTACTCTTGCCTTTGGGCAATTTTCCGTCAATATATTTATTTCCTGCAATAAATATTGATATTCCTGTTAGTGCAATCATCATCTGACGATACTCTTGCCATAACTCCTCTAGGCTCTTGGTACCTGTCTGTAGCTGAGGAAATGGCTTCAAAATCAATTGACTTTCTGAGCAAGTTGATGGGTTGTCCTCTATTGCAGCTAAAGCACCATTTATAACAGCGCTACCGACTGCTAGACCAAATCCGTTAACAACGCGATACTGATTTTTAATTAGCTCATATGAAAGCTTGTGGGTAAACTCTAGAATCTTTTCCTCGTTCTTTTTATTATTGATATCACTTTGATAATCACTAATGCTTCCTGAGATAAAAACGGTTTTATTTTTAAGCTGCATTGAAATATTCTCTAAAATACTTGTAATTTCATCATATTCGTCAATAAGAATTGTCTGAATGCCGTATCTTTTGAGCTCATTGATCATGAGCTCTTGCCGTCTGTGCTCATGTAATAAGTTATCTTTATGGTCTAGCTGATCGCTTTGAGCAAGATTACTATTACTAGTGCTAGTGCTAACTGTCTTTCTTTTTTCGATCCAATAATGGTTACGTTGATTTTGGCCAAAGCTGTGTCGGACAAGCCTTAACACATGATCAACATTAGGGTCATTAAAGCTAAAGCCTAAAAATAAAAAGGTTTTAGAAGATAGCGCAGCACTTAATTCACGAATAAATGCAGCATGTGAGGTTGAATATTTTTCGTATTGCTCTTTCGCTAGAATTGCATCGAATGGATAATCAACATCTCCATGCATCTTGTATATTTTGACATCAGCACCAGGTATGCTGTTGGTTAGCTGTTGAACGTTATGCTTAACATCGACGACTTTCCCGCTGTCACGAAAAGCCCTTTCAAGCAGCTGATCATAATTTGTTGTCCATATTGTGCGGATCGGCAGTTTTGCTATTATTTTATGATTTTCTGTAAGCTTCGATTGCTTTGCGAACTCGTTAAGAATCTTGCTGTTAATATGATGTCTATTTTGATATTCATTAATATAAAACTGGCATAGCAAGGTATAGTCATATTCTTTATTAATATCTAAATTAAGCATCTCAGCAACATCACTTAGCAACTCCTTCCAGTCAACAAATCCCGCGCCTACAGACAGCCCTGCACCTGCAAAGATAGCTGCACTACCTTCGCGTATATTCTTCACATATGTTTGAATAAAGTGGTCAATGATCTTTTTATCTTGATTTTTAGTCATCAATAATTAAATTCCCTCAAATTAAATAAAAAATATTATTGGTATGAAATTACCTAGAAAAAAGCGACCACAACTGATGCTCTATCCCCAACATCGATCATGATCGCTTAGTAAGACCGCGCTAATCCTTAGGATTTGAGATTAGAGCGCGATCTATATACAAGTTATGGTTTGTTCAAACCTAAGCCATGAGGGCTAGATTAGAACATGTAACGAGCCTGGGCGTTAACACCGAAGGTGTCGGTGTTTTCAGAGCCAGTGTAGTTGATACCGAAGGAGGTACCGAATGCACCGTACTGAGCACCTAAGCCAACGGTTAAGCCGTACTGAACTTCGTCAAGAACCTCAGTGTTCAGGCCGATTGCAGGAGCACCAGTGAAGGTAGTGGTGGACTTAGCCTCAGTATCACCAGTGTTGAAGGTTAAGGTTAAGTCAGCGCTAGGAGCTAATGACCAGCCGCCTGCAACAAATGCCTTAGATAAGGTTACGCCTAAAGGTACTGAGAAGACGTTCTGTACGTCAAAGTCAGTAGTAGCCAGTACGCCGTCAGCTGAGATTAAATCGTAGCTATCGGTGTTCAGGCGGATGAAACGTGCACCTAAGTGTGGAGTTACATCTACCATTGGAGTAGCTACAGTGTACTGACCGGTGACACCCATGGTTACTGCAGTGGTATCAGCCTTACCACGTAAACCAAAGCCCTCAACATCGTGAGAAACAACGGTCATAGAAGCATCACCAACTAAAGCAAAGTTACCAAAGCCCATTGCTGAGTAGATACCAAAGCCGTAGTAGTCGAACTCGTCCTTCAGGCCGTTGCCGTTACCCTTACCCTCGGCATCACCAGAGCCGATGTTAAATACTGCACCAAAGCGCATGTTGCCGTTTACAGTATCAGCACCGAAGGCTACACCGGCAGCATCAACGTCTGAGCCATAAGAAGCGCCCTCAGCATTGAAGCCGTCAGCGTCCATTGACTTGTACATTGGGGTTAACCATACACCGCCATTAGCCTGTGAACCAGTAGCAGCAATGGAAGCAGCCTCAACGCCAACTGCACCTACACGACCAAACATAGCGTCAGCCATGGTGGTTACAGATACTACAGCAGCCTGCTGTGCACCTGCATAGGTTGCAGCGTGAGCTGCAGCATCAGCAGCAACACCGCTAGAATCAGTGATGTTATTAGCTACCTTAGATAAGAACTTGCCACCGATCTGGCCCTTATCAATTACACCACCCTCGTTCAGGATTGCAGTCTTCAGCAGATCACGAACTGGTGCAGATACAGTTAAGAATTTGTTATCAAGCTTATCAGGATTAATGTTTACAACGCCAATGGTACCATTAGTACCAATAGTGCCATACAGAACGCCATTTGCAGTCTCAAAATTGATAGTGTCTGAAACAGCTGCTACACCTGTACCACTACCAGCAAAGATCTTTACACCAGCGTCGTTAGCATCAAAGTCACCGTTTAAGATAACCTTTGAATTAGGCTCAGCAGAAACAGAACCTGCAGCACCATTTGCTAAGGTTACAGCCACGCCATCGAGCTTGCCGTTAACACGCTTGTAAACAGAGTCGTTAATGATCAAGGCGGCGTTGCCCTTCATCTGGAACTTATCGGTAGAAACAGCTGCAGCTAAGTCCTTTGCATTCTTGGCAGAAGTGTCGATCAGAACGCCATTGCCTGTAGCAACGTTAATAGCATCGTTGAGGATTAAGGCTCCCTTGAATGAGTCTTGATTATTAATGAACTTGTGGTCAGCCATTAAGCCAGCCTGAGTCAGAACCTGCTCAACTTCAGCGCGGGTGTCGAAACCAATACCCACAGCGGAGTTTTGGCCTACAGCTATCTTGCCATCAAGTACCTGAGCATCACCGTTAGAATCTTTTGCAGACAGATCCTTTACAGCAGCGATTGATGCTGGAGCATTCATGTCTGGATCAACAATTAAGCTGCCCTTAGCTAATGTGAGCTTGCCAACTTCTAAAGTGGCTGATGAGGTAGTAGTACCATCATTCTCACCAACAAAGAGGCTGCCGCTTTGCTGCAGGGTTAAGGCATCAACGTCTACAAAAGCGCCCTTTGCGATGTTGAATGTTGTTGCGTTGCTGCCATTAGTATTAAGAGTTAAAGACTTAGCAGTCAAGTCGCCGAAGATCTGAGCAGACTTATCGGCAGTTGCAGAAGCAACCACGATATCCTGATCAGCAGCCTTTAAGAAAGTGCCATCAGCTAAGTTCAGATTCTTGGTCTGAATCTTTACTGACGCTTCTGAGTTTGCTGGCTTAGCAGTAACAATCACGCCACCTTTAACCACGTTTACAGTGTCAACGCCTTTCTTAGCACCGATAGAAGTAACGGTTACTTCACCAGCAGTCTCGCCAGTTCTGGAGTGACCAAATGAAACCACGCCATTGCCTGATGCAGCACCGTCAATAGCTCCAGCCTTACCTACACCTGCAAGAGTGAGGGATGACTTGTCTGCTAAGGTAACATCTGTAGTACCTGTCTTGTTAGATACAAAGTTGTCATTTGCATCAGCTTTATACAGTACTACACTCTTTCCTGCTTTAACATCAACCTTGCCATCATTCGTGGTTACATTGATGTTTCCTACCATGACATTGTTTGCAACTGAACCAGTTGCAGTTGTAGCAGTTGCGCCATCGTATACGTCAGCACTTGTAACCTTATCAAGCTCAACTGTACCACCAGACATTCCATCAAGCTTGATGCTATTACCGTTAGTGTCTTCAAAGCTAATGAAGCCTTCAACAGTTGCATTAGTGCCTAAAGCTGCAATTAAACTGTCTAATTGCTCTTGATTAATCTTGAAGTCATCAGCAACCGAAAACTTAAGAACAGAGTCAGAGGATAGCTTAATAGCCTTTGTATTTACCTCATTGTTGGCAGTACCATCAGTCAGTGTTGCAGTATTTCCTGAAATGGTAAATACTTGAGCAGCATTTACCTCGAGAGTTGAACCACCCTGCACATCAAGAGTCGATTCATTACCACCACCTGACTTGAGAGTTAACTTGCTTGCACCAGTTGCATCTAAAGTGGATGCTTCACGTACTTTAATGAGAGTGTTCTCATCAGTAGTAGTTAAATCACCATTAACTACCAATGTTGAACCACCGTAAATATCAGCAATGCCCTTAGTTACAGTTAAGGAACCAACAGACCAAGTACCGCCAGCTACATCTAACTTAGCATTAGCCTTGTCAGCAGCGTCAGCAAGCTTGATTTCCTTGGCTGCAACAGTATGCTCAGCACCTGTACCATTAAGCTTCAGAGTAGCAGTATCAACGGTTAGCACACCGTCATTAGCACCGCCATTTACCTCTAATCCATTAGTGATCTCAACAACTGCAGAACCAGAAAGTTTTAAAGCATTATTTTTGCCTGCATTCAGATCGCCAAACTTGTGAATACCGCCAACTTTAAAGGTATCAGCTTGGTTATATTTTGCCTTAGTTGCACTAATACCACCCATTACTGCAGTAGTAAGCTCGATTTTAGCATTATCTCTTGCGCCATCATTTAAAATGGTATCAAGGTCGATTTCAGTATCACCTACGACGTTGAGGTAGAATTTAGCTTTGTCGTCTGCACCTGTAGCGCTTACTTTGCCCTTAAAAAGGTTCTCATACTGATCTGCAGAAACTGTTAAGGTTGCTGACTTACCTTTTGCTAAAGTACCGAAATCGAGCTCTCCGCCATTTGTTACAGTAGCATTGCCAAGATTTAATGAGACATCTTCAGTCTTGTGAGTTACAGTAAGTTTGCCTTGCTCGGCAATAGTAACTGTGCCGCCTTCACCCTTGAATGCAACATTACCGTTTACAGTAAGTTCTGTTGCATCAGATCCATCGCCGCCAACTAAAATCTTACCGCCAGAAGCTTTAATGTCACCTTCAACTGTTGCGGCACCACTATTGGCTACTGATATTGTGCCACCAACAAGGTTTACGCCTTTAGCTGCAGTAATTTTTGAAGTATCGGCAGTGGCAGCCTTTGTAAAAGCAATTTCACCATTGGCATTAACAGTGAATACTGATTTGTTGCCTTCGGTTGTTAAAGTACCGCTCTTACCAATGGTTACTTTTGCAACTTTGCCGGCCTTTGGTGCGGCAGCATTTGCTGCTTCACCAATAATAATGCTACCAGTGGCTTTTAAATCTGAGTTCTTAGTACCATCATTGACTAGGACGAGCTCACCCTCTTTGATCTGCATTGATGCTAAAGTTACCTTAGCTCCGCTAGAACCACCAATAGTTAGCTTTGCACCATTACCGTCAATTACGAAAGAGCCACTTTTAGCAACTAATTCATGATTAGCTGTGCCAGTACTATCAATAGTATTCTCGCCGCTTTGAATAGTTGCTGTAAAAGATCCAGTATTTTCCTTGTTGGCATCAGCACTAACCTCAAGCAAGCTACCTGTCTTGAAAACTGTGCCATCCTGAATAGCTGTAAAATCGGTCGCTGCCTGAGCCTGACCTGCTGCTAAAGCAGCAGCTGCCATGGCAGCTACCATAGCGATGTTTGCGTTCTTGAAAATTGCGCGATATTGAGCCATTAAGAACTTAATGGCGTTATTGGTTTGCTTCATTCTTTGTAAGCTTAATAAACCGAATTGGATTGCGATTTGGAGGCTTGACTGCATTTCCTTTAGAGGGTGGCATCATGAGCGTTTACCATGATACTTGTGCAGATCAAATCGCATTTAGTATGTGTGTTTGCCGCTATATCGAGTTATATACCAAAACTCTGTAACCACTTACTAGATAAGACTATGCGTAACTTTAGGAGGGATGAAGTGCACCAAAAAAACTGTATAAACCAAGCAGAATAGCTGGATGTCTCATTATGCTTTTGCTTGATTAAGTCCCTATGCTATAGAGCACCGACACTTGCATTAGGAAATGCTCATAGTGTTGCGAGCATAGTATGGTAGCACTTAGCAGTCTTCTTCTAGATTTGACAGTGATGTTTGGGTCTTTTATTAGGCAGGATCACACGATATAGACTAGGCCATACTTTAGACTCGTGCATCTGAATTAATTTACCCCCCCCCTAGCATATTTTTTATACTTATATAAGTATAAATATGTTATATTTCGTATTTATTTAATACACAACATCGTTTTTAATCACATGTTACGAACACAACTCTTACTTATCTTCTTTTAGCTAAATAAGTTATTCAATGCAGCGATACCTATCTTTATGTAAACACAGGGTAGGCTAATATCCTTCTTCGTTCAAAAGAAAAAAGCGACCACGACCGATGCTCTATCCCCAACATCGATCATGATCGCTTAAAGAGACCGCGCTAATCCTGAGGATTTGAGCTTGGTTCGCGGTCTCAAGACAAGTTATGGTTTGTTCAAACCAAAGCCATGAAAGCTAGATTAGAACATGTAACGGCACTGAGCGTTTACACCGAAGGAGTCAGTGTTATCAGAACCAGTGTAGTTGATACCGAAGGAGGTACCAAATGCACCGTACTGAGCACCTAAGCCAACGGTTAAGCCGTACTGAACTTCGTCCAGAACCTCAGTTGAGTACTCGTAAGCCTTAATGCCAGTGAACTGGTTGCTTGACTTAGCCTCGGTGTCGCCAGTATTGAAGGCGATGGTTAAGTCTGCGCTAGGAGCTAAAGTCCAGCCGCCAGCAACAAATGCCTTAGATAAGGTTACGCCTAAAGGTACTGAGAATACGTTCTGTACATCAAAGTCAGTAGTTGCAAGCACGCCGTCAGCAGATACTAAATCATAGCTGTCGGTGTTCAGGCGGATGAAACGAGCACCTAAGTGTGGAGTTACATCTACCATTGGGGTTGCAACAGTGTACTGACCAGTTAAGCCCATGGTTACTGCAGTAGTGTCAGCCTTGCCCTTAAGACCTAAGCCCTCAACCTCGTGAGAGATTACGGTCATAGAAGCATCACCAACTAAAGCGAAGTTACCAAAGCCCATTGCTGAGTAGATGCCGAAGCCGTAGTAATCGAACTCATCCTTCAAGCCGTTACCTAAGCCCTTACCCTCAGTGTCACCGGAACCGATGTTGAATACAGCACCAAAACGCATGTTGCCGTTTACAGTATCAGTACCGAATGCAACGCCAGATAAGTCAACGTCAGCACCGTATGAGCCGCCCTGAGCACCAAAGCCGTCAGAGTCAACAGACTTGTACATTGGGGTTAACCATACACCGCCGTTTGCCTGTGAGCCGGTAGCCGCAATAGTTGCAGCCTCAACGCCTACAGCGCCAACACGACCAAACATAGCGTCAGCCATGGTGGTTACAGCAGCAACAGCAGCCTGCTGAGCACCAGCATAGGTTGCTGCGTGGGCAGCAATATCAACAGCCTTGTATGCATCACCTGGTTTAGTTAATGACTCGTAGACAAACTTGTAGCCTAAGGAGCCAGATGCATCTGCAAACTTACCATCACGGTAATCAGCAAAGAGCTGAGTGGTAGGCTCTGAGATATGCTGACGCATCTCATCTAAGCGCTTGTCGTTGTTAGTCAGAGTGATGGTGCCATTATCATTGAAAGCAACATTTAACAGACCACCAGCAGCTTGACCCTTTAAGTCAGTATCTACAGTAGTGTTAGCACCAAATACGCGCATACCTGAGTTTTGCTTGGTTACGTCAGCTGCAAAGATTACGAGTGAAGACTTGTCATTAGCTGCAGTTACATGACCTGCACCATTTGCAAATTTAACTGCACCATCAGGGGCTAAGGCCTCATTGGTCACGATCAGAGCAGCACCAGCACCAAGAGTTAAGGTGTTACCTGAAATCTTAGTGTCTAACTCGGTAGCCTTTAAATCACTAGCAACGGTAATGCCCTTATCAGCACCAATAGTTACTGGCTTGTTAAGAACAAGAGCGTTCTTAACAGGGCCATTATTGTCAAAGCCACCCTTATTGGTGAGGTATGGAGAAAGGGTCTCCTCGAACTCAGCCATTGAGGCAAAGCCAACACCAAAAGCAGAGTTGCTACCAATACCTACCTTACCGCTTACATTGTTACCAGCAGTGCCAGCTGCATCTGTAATGGTCTCAGTAGCAAATAATGAAGCACCAGTACCATAGTCTGGATCTACAAAGATGGATGAACCAGTCTTGTTCATCTTTAATGCACTAGTGTAAACCTTTGCTGAGGAGCCAAGGTTCTCTGGAGTACCATCACCAGCTTGACCTACAACAAGACCTTGTGCCTCACCAATAGTAAGACCAGTCAGTTTTACATTTGCGCCTCCAGCGATCTTATGAGGATCGGTAGAGCCGTTGTCACTTAAAGTTAAAGTATTTGCGGTAAGAGAGTTGCCTAATACCTGCAGAGAGCTGGTAGTAATATCGCCGTTTACATTAGCAGAAGAACCTTCAAGCATGTTGAAGTTATTGGTAAATACATTACCATGCTCAACAACTAATGAAGAGCCTGCAGAAAGGTTAAGCTCTTTAACTGCATCTGTACCAGCAGCGCCGATACCTGCAGGAGCTTCCTTAGTGCCCTTAACGGTTACGTTGCCAGCATTCTCGCCATAGCCTACGTTTACAGTGCCCTTGGCAGCACCAGCAGCTACAGTGATAGCGCCAATATCGCCCTTATTAATTAAGGTTAAGGAGTTGTCAGCGTGACCAAAGTTAACACCAGCTACTTCAGTGTCAGTTCCTGACTGCTTGGATACAAAGTTGCCATTGCCCTTGTCTTTTGAGGCATTGTTAAGAGTTAAAGCACCCTTTGCAGTGGTCAGCTTAAGATCTAAGTCAGTCTCAACTTGAACATTACCTACTGAGTAGTTGTCTGACAGACCTGCAGCCGGTGCATATAAGGTTTTAGCATTGTAAGAATCGGTCTCTAATTGAGGAAGAACGTCTGTTGGAGTCAGTTTCTCTGGAATCTCACCAACATCAACGTTCATCTTGTAAACGCCGCTGAATTTTCCAAACTTCTTCCTGAAAGCTTCGTACTCGCCTCTTGAAATAGCAGGAGTAGTCTTATCGCCAATGACAATTACACCAGCGCCGCTAATAGCACCTGCCTTAACCTTATTCTCATCAAGTGCATTAGACTTTAAGATGTCGATAGAATCAAGCTTAAGGGTACCGCCAGCTGCAACTACCAGCTTGTCAGCACTAGCCTTATCATAAGCAAGACTACCTGAGCCAACAGTGCTTAAGGTACCACCGCTGCTAATGGTTAAAAGTGAGTCGCCTGATGAAGTTAAAACACCTGCAACATTCAGGGTTGCTCCGCTATAAATGGTTGCGGTACCGCTCTGAAGAGTTAAGTCAGTAACAGTCCAGTCACCTTTCTTAACATCTAAAGTTGCATTGCCTACTGCACTAGCTCCTAAAAGAATGGTCTTAGGACTGAGCTTCACAGCAGGAGTGCCATTAAGAGTTAAGCCACCGCTAGTAATAGTTAACTTATTGGCACCTGAGCCATCAATGGTAAGAGACTTGCCTACTTCTAACTTAGAGCCGCCCTTAACCTCAAAAGCACCTGCAGTACCAACAGTTACATTGTTGCCCGCAACAATCAGCTTATTGATATTTACATTGGCTTTCTTTAACTCCATGGTGTTGGCAAAAATCTTAAAATCACCGTCACCTTCCATGGCAAGCTTTTCAGAATCTAATGCATCACTTTTGATAATACCGTCATCTACCAGATTGATCTTGTCATCAGTGAAGCTAAGAACAGCGTGGGTACCTGCTGCACCTGATGCCTTAATTTTCTGATTTTTACCATTAGTGAGGGTGCCGAATGTAGCCTTGCTGATAGTGAGGGTAGAAGTCTTTGCAGCATCGTCTGCACCGTTCGCGTCGCCGGTAATCTGAACAACGCCAGCATCACCAAGAGCAAAGGTTGCCTTGTCTGAAATAGTGGTTTTGCCAGTGACAACTAAAGTACCTGAATTGGAGAGCTTAGCGCCTTCATTGATATTAGCAGTGCCTTTTAAGGTCAGATCCTTGGTTGGATCAACCTTAATCTCGCCGCCATTAGCGTTAAATTCGCCGTCATTAGCAGCTTCGATGGTGAGCTTGTTGGCTGAATGAATAAGACCATCAGTAAGAGTAATAGTCTTACCGAAAACCTTACCGCTAGCAGATGCTGCATCTACAATTGTACCGCTCTTAATCTCAATTGATGAGGTAGCAGAACCAAAAACAGCACTTGCATTAGCACCAGAAACATTAATCTTGCCATCGTTAACGATGATCTTTCCACCAGTTAATGTAGCAGAGTCACCAATTGTAATAGTGGAGTTTTTGTTAATTGTCAGCTTGCCTGAAGCTAATACACTACCGCTTTTACCAACGGTTACATCAGCATCACCGCCAGTTTCTTTTCCAACGTTGATGTTTACAGCTTCAATGCTGTTCTTTACAGTGGTGCTATCTACAGTTGATAAAGTTCCCTTAACTACATTAAGCTCAGAAACCTTAAGAGTTGTTGCATTAGTGTCAGCTTTGCCTACTGCTAAATTATTGTTATCTTTTGTAGTATTTCCTTTAGGATCTACATCAAGGGTAATAGTTGCACCTGTTAAATCAACAATGGCAGCGGCATCAGCGCCAGTGCCCTTAATTGTATTATCAGTTGCTGCACCGCTCTGGATAAGGAATGTTAATCCTTCCAACTTTGAGCTTTGTGCTACTGCGCCAGAAAGGGTTAATTTCTCATACTTATTTGAGGTACCATCTCCTGAACCATCAATGGTAATGGTACCTTCTTCACCGGTTAATTGACCAAGTTCTGTGTTAGTAAAAGGCTTTGCTTGAGCCTGGCCAGCTGCTAAAGCAGAAGCAGCTATAGCGGCTAACATGGCGATGTTAGCGTTCTTGAAGATAGCACGGTATTGAGCCATTAAGAACTTAATGGCGTTGTTGGTTTGCTTCATTCTATGTAAGCTTTATTGATTTGATTTGTTTGCGATTTGTAGACTAGACTGCATTTCCTTGAGCGGAAGACATCATGTGCTTTGTTAATGATGCTGATGCAGCGCAAATCGCCTTATATGTATGTTTGCCGTCTATAGCGACTTATGAGCAAAGACTTCATGAAAGGTTGCTAGAGAAGACTATGCGTAACTTTAGGAGGGAGGTCATATACCTTATACTGTTGAGCATAGCACAACATATAAGCATCCGCGCTCATTATGT
>NZ_AXWV01000029.1 GCF_000482845.1 Anaerobiospirillum succiniciproducens DSM 6400 | reverse complement strand
TCAGCAATGTGCTGCGTGTCATGTGGTTGGGCATCATCGCTTACATTTGACTGTTGCTTTCTAAAGGCTTTCAGGTTGTCCTCGATATAACCACGCAAACTTTCAAAGTCGAAGTTTTGGTCGAGTGCTAGCAGAATAGGTTCATTTGCTAGTATTTCCTCTCTGGAAGATGGAATAAGTTTAGTTGCATTTGGGTGATTAAAAATGTATACTGTTGACATGTTTTTGTTATCCTTGGGGTAATGTTTTTTGTTTGTTATTAATGATGTATTATATCATTGTACCCCAAGGTTTTCAAGCAAAATATCACGCCTCCGCCTGATATATATCATGTTTTTGATTTATAGAAGTTCCCTAAAGAGAAAGATTACTACAGTACCCATCCAAGCGACTAAAGCACCGTAGCTGCCAAACATAGCGCCACCTCTGCCTAAAACGCCCATGGCAATGACGCAAACAGGGTAAACAAACCAAAACTCAGAGCGTATGGCTCGACCTTCCATAGAGATGCCTTTACTAAAAGCACGTGAAAAGGCTTCGTTAATACTGAGCATGACGCCTCCTAAATACAGCAAAGTAAGTTAATTATAAGGCAGAGCATGGCTAAAAGTAGGCTTTGTATAGACCACAGTGCTCACATAATTGTAAAAGACTTAATAGTTGCACTTAGTTTGGATAGATTTAGTTAAGGGGCTAGCTGCAATCTTAAAGTTGAACTTAGCTTGGATAGATTTAGTTAAGGGGCTAGCTGCAATCTTAAAGTTGCACTTAGTTTGGATAAGTTTTTGTTAGGCGGCTAGCTGCAATCGAGAGTAGGCAAATTTAGCAGCATACAAAAAAGCAAGACGTTTTATGGGGATGTGGATTGACGATCTAACGCAAGCATAGACTAAGCATACATGAAAGTCAGTGTCGCGAAATTGTCAGATCGTGGTGCTAACGCGGTATGAAAAGCTTGCTTAGGGGTGGAGTACTTGTCTTTGCAGATGAGCAAATGTGTGGCGCGCTTAAGGCTTTAAGAAGTGATGATGGGGATATTGGTAAGAAGATATATACATGAGTATATAAAGGATGAAGGTGGCGCCCCCAGTAGGAATCGAACCTACAACTAGCCCTTAGGAGGGGCTTGTTATATCCATTTAACTATGGGGACACGGCGCATATTATATGCAAAAACACGACACGTTGAAAGTGTTATGCGTGCATGGTTTATAAGCCTTAACAAGGAGTGCAAAAGAAAAGAGCTGATCTAAGATCAGCTCTTTTCAATAGCCTAAATAAAGCTTAATAACTTAAATTACATCTCTTCTTTTAACACTACTAGGTCGTCGAGCATTACGTTAATTAAGGATTTGTTCATATCAACAGGTGCTAAGGTAGCAGCATTTGGAGATACGTCGATTACCTTGTAAGTGCTCTTAGTGGTGTTGTTCTGGAAGTAGGTCATAGAGTGACGATCGGTGTAATCAGTGCGGTGAATTACACTAAATTTCATACCAGGCTTGATATTAGCACCTTCACCGAGGTTGATACGGATTAGCTCGTCATTAATTTGTACAACACGTGCGTATGGAACCTGGCAACGTAACTTAGAAACGATGTCAGCAATCGCGTACTTGGCGATCTGATTAACTCTCTGACCGTAGTCAGATGAGGCAAAACGATCAGTACGAATGTTTACAGCACCCTTAAGATTCCACTCAGCATCTCCGGTGTATTCCTTATTTAAGATCTGGCGGCCGTTGTAGACGTCATAAACCTGAACGTTAAAACGAATGGTACGTACAGGGCTGAACCACATCTTAGTTAACTCATTATTGCCGGTATCGGACTTAGCAATAGAGCTAATATTGCCAACAACGATGAACTGAGCCTGAGTACGACGAGAGATAGAGTCTAAAGTACGCTGTAAGTTGTAATCTGGACCTGATGAGCCTTGATGAGTCAGAAGTCGGGATTTATCAGCAGGTAAAATGGTTAAAGCAGGGCTTTGTGCGATACCAGCGTAGATGATCTTACTTAAGTACTCATCAAAGTCCTCTAAACCTGCTGCACTTGCTGAAGCCTCAGGATCTTGATAGCGGAACTTAAAAGGTAAGATAGTCTTCTTAATGTTGCCTGCATAGCAGTCTAAAACTGAATCATCATCAATGAGAGCCTTAACTAATACGGTGATAACCTTGCCGTTTTCTTGCTCTTCAACTACCTGCATACGGCGGATAGGTGACTTAGCCTTAATACGGAGCTTTTCATCAAGTAAGGTACCGTTTTCTAAAACCTGCTCGATGCTGATGTCAGCACCTGCTTGTAACGAGGCATTGCGTAATGCATCGTCAATAGCAGCGCGACGTGCTGCAGCTCGATCTCCATTAATAATGGCTGCTGATCCATGGGATGTATACCAACCTGCAAATGCTGATTGGCTAAACAGAGCCATAAACAGAGCAATACATAAAGCTTTTAAAGAAGCTCGCATTTTAATCTCTCCGATGATTACGAGATTGCCTCATGATCCTGCAGCATTGGATCAGACATAAAGCCTGTGCCCATCTGACATCAAAAGATCATTGCTGATCGGGTCATTGTTTGAATAGAAGGTGCAAGTGAGTAACAGCAAAGTTATCTACAACACATTCTTGCTCAAGTACGACAACTATATGCAGTGATATTACAAAATGTAAGATACGCTGTACAAAAGATGTTGCAAGACAACAAATTTTTGTCTGAGCACAGTTTGTCATATTTACTGCTATACCCACGCAATGGCTCATAAAAAAGCCATTGAAGCGGCAATACACTCAACTAGCTTTGGTATAGAGCAAGAAATATGCAAACATTTGTAAGATGAACACAATAGTGCAATGACGCGAATTAGGCGATCGTAATCGTCAAAAGATCTGCTAGACAGTTGTCATCGTATCATGGCACTGTTATTGCACCTTGTCGCAATATTCATTTATAGATGCGGCGGATATAATGCTATCCGCAGCTATGTGCTGCTCAAAGAGATTGAGGTTCAGGAGATGCAATTTAAGTCATCATTGCTCGTAGCTTTATGTGCGAGCTTATTACTTCCTGGCTGTGTTGCGGTTAGTAATAATCAATCAAACATACCGTCTAACGCTCGTATTCAGGGAGTTAGCTCCGTTCAAAGCGATAAGTCTGTATACCAGCAAAAGGGTATGGAGATCAGTGCTGTTACCTCTCGTATGGCTACCACCATGCAAGAGCACATGCTCCACTATCTGCTCCCATATGCTCCAGTAGATCGCACTTCTGAGAAAGGCGATGTCAAAATTGTGACCATGCCACGCATCGCTGTTACCTCATTTGTAGATACTGATACTTTTGAAAATGCAGGCTACTTAGGTCGTGCATTAGCTGAGTTCTTCACCCATGAGATGTCATCACGTGGTTTTGAAGTAACTGAGTACAAGTTAACTGGCAGCCTTTCTGTTACTAAGGATGGCGATTTCATTCTGTCTCGTAACTGGAAGAAGATTGCTAAGGATACCAATGTTAAGTATCTGCTTGGCGGTACCATCACCCGTAACAACTCAGGTGTGGTTTTAGTGTCTCGTGTAATTAACATGCAGACTCGCCAGGTCATCTCTTCAGCAACAGATTTCATCCCATACAATCTGTTACCAGCTTGCTATCGTACTGTAACTAAGCAGTGTGATTTTGCTGGTGCTGGCGGCTATCTGTCAAAAGAGCAGATTCGTGAGGCCAACTACTACAAGACTAAGTATGTCGAGGCACAGAGCAAGCTTGATGCTTTAACTGCTAATAGCGCTGCTGTTAAGGCAGAACGCGCCCGTGCTCAAAAGGCTATTACCAAGGCTCAGATTGTTTCTTCTAATGGCAAGCCATTAGGCGGTGTATACCTTTCTGCTGATGCTGCTCCCAGTGTGGCAATGACCACAACTTCAAGCGCTAACGGTTCTAAGGCAACCACCAGCTCAGGTACTACTGGTTTTACCGCTACCCCAGAAGAGCGTAAGAACTACAATTTCTTTGACAGCTCTGATGAGGGCCCAAAGACCAAGCCTGATCCACGTTTCAAGGATAATGTTGTTGTAGGCGCTACTTCACGCGGTAACTACGATGTATATCTTGAGGATACTGCCTCAGATAATGTTATGCCTACCTGTATCTTAGGTAAGTGTAAGGATCCAGTTGTTTATCCTGCTAACACTTATCTGCACAACACTATGTTAGTTCGCGATACTGCTGATGAAAGCGGTTATAGACGCGTTAGCAAGTAATGTAGGGCATTAAGGTAGATTGAATTATGAATAAGTTTCTAAAAGCATCACTTTTATGCGCCGCATTAGTAATGAGCACCACTGGCTGCAGCACTATTATGAAGAATGCATCCATGGTTGTTCACTACACTGACACTGGTGTTAATGAATTAGACGACTTCCCAATTTTACGTGCTACAGGCTATGCTCCTTTATCACGTCAAAAGGGTGCAACCTTAGCTGAGAAGCAGATTAATGCCATGAGAGCTTCTAAGATTGAAGCATATCGCGAGTTAACCGAGCAGGTCTCTGGCGTATATATCAAGGCTATGAATCGCAATTCTGACAACATCGAGCGCGAAGATCGTTTAAGCGCTGAAGTTGAAGGCTTAATTCATGGTGCACGTGTAGTTCGTCAGTATCCACTGGGTGACACTTATGTTACCGAGCTTGAGATGGATACCAAGCGCATTTACGAACTGTACCAAATCCGTGGCGCACTCTAATTGCCACTGATTTTGCAGAGCACATAGCATTAATGGCAGAGCTTCGGCTCTGCCTTTTGCGTTTATGGGCCTTTCCATGTATCATATTTCACGCTGTCTTTTGTAATTGACAGTGCGTGATTTGCTAACAAGGTTGGATGTATTGTTACTTTTAGCGAGCAGTTTGTTTGGCATTAAGATCAAACACTCAGGCTCACTAAAATCATTGTCTGCCTTTGTTTGACTGTTCACGATAGGTTTCTTTTTGGCACTTTTCGGCCATAGTCATAGGTACTCTCATGATTACACGTCGTTCAATCAATAAAGCAAAACCTGTATCAGCAATTAAGTCATTAGAAGACTACTTAACTGAGCAGGATGCAATATTAGATGCCGTAATCCGTATCCTCGGACGTGAGTACACCGCGATTAAAGATCGTCGTTTAGAAGATCTCGAGACCATTGCTGAAGATAAGTCATCATTCATGTTAAAGCTTCAGGCCAATGATCAACGCCTTAAGCTGCATCCTGATGCTCCAATGCTCAAGACCGTATATGCAGATCGTGTCAATGCATTAAAAGAGAAGCTCAATCAGTGCAAGACCATGAATGAGACCAACGGCAAGCTCATTTCCTTATGCTTAGCTGCAAACCGTCGCTTAACCTCAGTGCTCATGTCAGCACGTGATCGTATGTCACGTAACATGACTTACAACGACAAGGGCAACACTGTAGCTACAGGACCACTGCGCGTTAACATCAATGCCTAAGATAGCGATCTTCTTTCACTCAAGATTCTCATACAAGGCCAGCATCATGCTGGCCTTCGTTTTTCTATCCTGCCATAACGATAACAGCCATCAAAAAGAGTTTATAACCCACCTCTCGCCGCATTTAGGTATCAATCTAACTAAAAGCTGCTCATCATCTCTGTCCAAGCAATCTCGTTTAGCGCCACCAACCAACCAACCAACCAACCAACCAACCAACGAGCAAACTAAGCAGTCCCAACTCATTGCAGCCAACCAAGCGAGCAACCGATCGAGCAACCAACCAATCAATCCACAGCATTAATATCGCTTCCGTCGTGGTTTTATTGTGAGGGCACTAGCCTCAGTTAAAAGTTGTTACATAAGAGTGGCTTATTTATGGGTTTTTTGTGTCTAACAGTAGTTTGATTTTGCAGATCCCTTTTTTGCAAATAAGTCAAATCGTTATCTTGGAACCATCACTGAGATTAATAGCATCAGCATTAAACGCATTTTTTAGCATTAGTTTAATGATTATGCTAAAAATTGCGATTTTTGCCACTTTTAGTACATTTTCGTGGAAATTGTGAGTATTTCATTTCTAATGGTCAAACTTTATGAGGCGAAAATGTGTGCGTCTCAGACCTAAAAAAGATCGAAATTTACCAATTCAATTTTTAAATTACCAAATTTTTACGTACAAAAATACATGATCAATATCGCAAAAATTTTGTAAAAGTTGATAAACATCAGCTTTACAAATGCAAAAAATCGCGCTTTAAATAAGTATAATTTATAGTTTAATTCTGCCATCAATTGAAAGGTGCAAGATAAAAGGCACGAGCTGATAGCAAGGTGCTTATACCTTGATAGCAGCTCAGGACCTAAATCTTAATTCTGAGTTCGATGGTATAGGCATGTCTTGTAACAATACTTCTACTCAGTGCGGCGTTGTAACCTCTGCACCGAAGATCAAGCGCGATAGTAAAGGCAGAATCTATGCTGAAGTACATGTGCGCTTTTTAAGTTATGAAGAGGGATCTCTGCATAGCACCTTAGTTGATAGTGGCTTTGAACTTAAGCCAGCAGAGTTCTTTGAAAACTACTCGCTCAACGCTACAGCTAAGATTAAAGACGACTTATCAGTAAAAGATCAGAGCACTAAGAGCCAAGATAGTAATGCACTCATATTGCCTTTAGCAGAGTCACAAAAGAAAGCGTGTGCATCCAATAAAGCTAAGCAAAGATCATTAGATAAAAGCGGTGATCTCGAGCTCTTCGATCGTGCACAAAAGCTCACTGAAAGCTACTCAAAGCTTATGCTCAGTCATGGTGTGTTACCTCATGATCTGATGGATAAACTTATTGAGGCAGCCAAGCTTGATGAGAAAAGTGCAGCGGCATATCGACGCCCGCGCCACAACGGCAAAGATAGTGATGCTACTAAGACAACTAAGAGTGCTGCCAACACAAAAGATCTCTATGCTAACAGCAATGCCTTGGCATCGGCTCTTGCTAGTGCTTATAGTGCTTCAACTTTCATTCCCAATAATCGCTACCACGCTTTAGATAGCTGCGATCTTAAGGATGAGGGCAAGTCATCTGCACTTGTTGAAGAGCTTGATGCGCTCAGCTCAGTAGCGCCATCTAAATTTAGCTTGGGGTCTAATAATCTAGATAAGCTCTCATATCTCAAATTCTTAAGAGATACCAAGGATAGTATTGCCTCGGTGCGCTCGCAGAAGTCTAAAAAAGCCTCTGATCTTGTCCAGATCTCAAGTGAGCTTAATGCTATAGAGAAGAACCTTGAAGATGAGATTACTAAGTGCGAGTACTCCTTAGAGCACGCAAGAGCTACAGACTTACTTCTAGACTACGCCAAGAGCACTACTGATGCTCAAAGACTTAAGCCTAATTGCGATAAGAATCAGGTAGTTACTGAGCGCTACTTGCGTTATTACGGCAGCAAGGACGAGCTTGAGAGACTACGTAATGTCATAAGCTCACTCCTGCCTTGCCAGATAGTCGCTTTGTGCAAGCTCAATAGTGTACTGCCATATGGTCAAGACAATAGAGATAACCCTTACTACGATGCTGTTGTAAATGTCATTGTGAAGCTCTACATCAAGTCGGCCTCCCCATGCTCACTTACATCATATGTCTACGACACTAGCGGCATGCTCAGCAATACCAGCACAAGCACCATGCTCAGTTCTAGCCGTGCCGCAACATCATCAGACTCATCAACTAGCACCTGTGTCTCTACATCATCATTTGTAGAGTCAAAGGACTCTAGAGCAAGCAGCGCCTCTCAGGTGAGCAGCGCTACATATTCTCTTGATGAAGAAGAGATAGTGCCTGCTAAGCTGCTTGGGCTTGATGCTCTTGTTCCAATGCCTTGTGTAGCTGCTACAAACAGTGATCAAAGCATCTTGGATAAGGATTTGACTGCATCTAAGAGTGCTAATTGTGAAGGTACTAATCAAGCTAGCCTCAACCTTAGTTGCGATCTTCCTAGCTTAGTTAAAGAGATTGATGCCAAGAGCGGCCAAACTGAAGATGACACAACGTTAGAGCAAGACACAAATAGCAATGGTGATCGTAAAAATGACCCACTATGCGTATCTTTAGGGGAAGAAAAATTTAGATCTTGTGATCGTGTTGGCAAAAATCAAGAGTCATCAAAAAAAGTTTTTAGCGCTCCTAAAGATGATAAACACCAGTTTTTAGATGCAAATGAACGAGCTGAGAATACCTCTGAGCATAGCGCCGCTATCGCAGCTGCTGATCACAAAGTATTCGTAGATGATTCATATAACACTTCTAAAAATTTATCAGACCAAGAGAAAAATAACAGCTCACAGACTAAGCAAACCTCCACTGATGTAGCTGCAGCTACTAAAGCAAGTGCTAGAGAGCTAAGCAGCACTCAGTTAGCCACAACCTCAACAGCAGTAGATGCTAATGCTTGTGAAGTCTCAAGTGCTGATGGTGCTATGAGCTCTTCAAGTGTAGAGCATGTATCTGTAGATGCATGCAAGGAGAAAGCAGTTGCTGCAAATACTGCTATTAGGCTTGCTGATCAGCTCATTCTCTCTGCTGATCTTAAGGGCGCTTTAGCTGAGTTACTTGCCAAGGAGTTAAGAGAGCCTCCGGTTAAACCAGAGGTTTTTAAACAGTCATTAGACAGCATTGTCGATTGTGAGGCCTTATATAAGTCACAGCATGACAGCCAATGCCATCATGGCTGTACTGTAGCTGCTAGCGACGATGCGATTAGTAAACGTCTACAGAGCATAGGTTTAAGCCCTCAGCCGCTTAAGAGTGTGCTCATAAGTAAGATTCACGAGCAAATAGCAACCCAAGAACAGCCTCCTACCCAGACTGCTCGGCAGATAAGTGCATCCCAAGCTACTCCGTAGTCATGAGGCGCAAAGTTATCTAGCTGTATCTGAGAAGAGTGCTTGGCTTAGTCAGTTCAGCACTTAGTAGAAAACATCGTTGTTCTTGAGGTTTGTTTATTCATGTTACGCGTTTTACCAACAACTGTTGCATCAATTACCACTAGCTCTGTAGGTACGGAGATCTTTTACAAATTTGCCGCCAAAGATCTATTAGAGGATGCTGCTGTCGCTGCTGATCCCGAGCTCTTGGCTCTAGCTGATAATCAGGCTACACATAAGGTCAACATTAGTGATCTCTATATGCCGCTCTTTACTCATGATGAAGGTAAAGAAGCCGCTACAAGCAATCCTGCGAGTGCCACCAAGATCGCTGCTACTAGCTCATCCATGAGTGATCCTGCTAGTGCCACCAAGATCGCTGCTACTAGAACATCCATCAGTGATCCTGCGAGTGCCACCAAGATCGCTGCTACTAGAACATCCATGAGTGATCCTACTAGTGGCACCAAGATCGCTGCTACTAGTTCATCCATCAGTGATCCTGCTAGTGCCACCAAGAGCGCTCAGAGCAGCCTATCAATTAGCGATCAAGCTGATATGGCAAGCGATGCTCAACGACGTGCAAGTGATCTTAATGTAATTAATGCAGATCACGATCTAAGCAATCTTGTTGAAGATCTTAAGATCGCAGCTAGTGATGAAACTAAGTGCACTTCATTAGATGCTGATAATAGCGCTTATGTGTCTCCATATGATCTTATGCCTAACGAGTCTGAGCTTATTGATCTTGCCTTGTTTGCAGCGCCCGCTCCAAAACAGAGATCGCATGAAGCTCATCTTGATGCTCCTTGTGTGTTTGACAGTACCAAGTACATTCATCTGCCAAATGAAGGTGACTATCCATATTTTGCATACGCTGATTTGTTACTAAATGCAGAGCAGCAAAGCTTATACAGAACTGTAGTAGATCAGCATGATTGCTTTAGACCATGCGTTGATGTTCAAAGGCATGGTGGTAGTGGCTGGTATCTGCAGGCAGGTTCATATGTCATAGCCATGCCTAAAGATAAGCGTCCGTTAACCTTCGGTATTTATCAGTACTTAGCTAAAAGTACTGCTGTACAGCGTTGTTGTGATCTTGAGGATTTGCATATTGCGCCACGTGCATTGTCATTGCAGAGCTGTTCTTATGCATATGCAGTAGCTAATGCCCGCTTTGAGTGTGTGTTTGAAGATAAGACGGTAGATCAGCACACCCTTAACCTGCATACAGACCTGAGCTTGTCCTTTAGAGACTTTATGCTGCGCTATAGCGGTGTGTTCTTAAATGATCTCGACTCTATCAGCAGTGCCTATAAACCTTATGTAATCACATCAAAGGAAACTACATCTACTGATCTTAGCTATGGCGATGTTGAACTTGGTAAAGAACTTACTGATCCAGATCAAAGCATAAACCTGATCTCTAATGAGTACGGTGATTTTAATCATGTGTATGCAACCTCACTTAAGAATCGCTCTTGGTGTGTGCAGGATGATTTTGAACGCGTCTTACTACAGTGCTTGAAGGTACCAGCATCTCAAGTGACTGCTAACTCAGAGGCATTGTTCTATGAGGAGCTCTTAGATATCAATCCTTATGCCCAAGTAATTGAGAGAGCGCCTGAGGATAAGACTAGTGCTAGTGCAGAAAAGCATCTTGCAGATAGGCCTCGTGCTGCAGTGAACATATTTGCTGATGAAGATGGCGATCTTAATGACTTTATAGCAGGTGTGCAGGTTAAAGAAGTAGCAGGACGCGACGCGGGCTATGACTTTGGCCTGGTAGCTAAGGATCGTGATCTTTTGGGCCGCCCAAAGTTTTTTAATGCAGCAGCTTGTGTTGCTACTTGTTGTTCATTTGATGACTTATCTGACTCTTCTATCTATGGCTTAGTTGCTAGCAGAAAGGTTAATGCCGCCATTCTAGGCATGCATAGAGGTGATCTTAAAAATGATTCATTTCCACTAAGAGCGGGCGCTGCTGAGCGATCTTCCATCTTTAGTCAATTAGATATCTCAAATAGCTTATGTCCCAGTCTAGGTTCATTAGCCTCTCATGATTTGAGTACCGACCATAGCACTAGCGTGCTGTTAATCATTCCTCTAGTTAGATCCACTAATGATGAGCAGCAACCTGACAATGAGTCTATTACTGATATCGATAAGCAGCTAGCTAAGTCACTCAAGGCACAAGCTTTACTGAGTGTGGATAACTCACTAAACGAGGGTAGGCATGAGCAGCTCAAAAGAGAGCTCGTAGCTTTAAGTGCTACAAGTGATAAGCCACAGAGCGTTGCTGCTAATAACGATCTTAGTTCGTTTGAGCCGTGCTCCATACCCGTCATTTTGGCAGGTAATAGCCAGGTTAACTCAGATAGTAATGCAGCTAGAGCCTGGGGCTATGGACAGAGTGATGACTCTATACAAGCTCATGATGAGCAGCTCGTTGGCAAGGATGTCACTTTTGAGATCTTAAAAGAACTACAAGAGGATCACATCAAAGATGTTCCTCTGTTACAAGCGGCTAGAGCAATTGAGAAAACCCATGATGTAGAGGCAAAACCACCTCCCATAAATTCAAAAGCAATTGCGCCCATGAATACGCGAGCTAGTGCTCCTTTAAATGTGAGGGCTAGTGCTCCTTTAAATATGGGGGCTAGTGCTCTTATACCGACAGAGGCTAGTGAGCATAAACAGCAGGCAGCAAACGATAGCTTTACATATGTGGGTAAGTCAGTCACTACAACAGTTGAAACACAAAGGAGCTTAGAAGACAGCAAATTTAAACACATATTGACCATTACACCGTATAGCGGTGCTGATCAAGAACGGCACTCAAATGAGAGTGTCACTTTTTTAGAGTGCCAAGCACTCTACGGCTATAACCTCACTAATCTTCTGATCACTAACACTAATCGCCTCAAGCGTCTTGCAGATATCTGTGCCATTGGTCCTAGTGAACAGTTCATTCCTGAGCGGCCGCGTTTCTACGACAGAAAGAGCCTCATGTGGGCTGTTATGCCGGTCGAGAAAGAACGCAAATCAATTGAAGAGATCAGAGTCAGTGCCTTTGAATACTTTTTGAGGACACTGCTCAGGGAGACATATATGAAACTTGAATCTACCTCCAATGGCATGGGCGTAAACAGCACTGCTAGTGCTGAAGAGCTTGCTTTTATGAGCGACGTTAAGCGCATGCAGGTATGCAACTCATCTTTAGCTGATGAGGTAAACCCATCCTCAGCTTCTAATGCAGACAGCGTAACTTTAGCTTCTAATGCAGGCAGCTCAAATTTTGTTGATGAGAAGTCTACTCATGCTTTGCATGGTGATGTATATGGAGCTGATGCTTCTAATTGCAAGACAGTGGCTGCTGCCCCTCAGGATAGTAAGAGCAACTATGCTCAAGATCTTGAGGAGAGCATAGCTTCAACCTTTGGTGCGGGCGTTGATTTATCTGATTTTGATGACCACGTGAAAGTCTCATTAGAAGATGATCTTAATGATGAAATCAACGTTGGTGAGCTTGAAGAGTTTGAGCTAGATGAAATGGAGCTTGAAGCGGAGCTTTCTGGCGAGTCTGATCTTGATGAAGAGGGATCAGGCAAACACTGGTATGAGGACGACGAGGTTAGTGAGCGTTTTTATAACCAGGCTATGGAGCGCATTGCTAATGCAACTTTCCATGAAAGTAAGCGTCATCAGATGGTCGGTGCATTAATGGATAAGCACTCTGATAAGACCTCCAAGTGCAATTGCGATCGTCGTGAGATGGATGAAATTAGCATCACTAACGAAGCGGGCGCTCCATGCTTTGGCATGGCTATCTTTAACCAAACTCCTAATGCTGCCATGAATAACTTTACTCAAGGACAGACTATGGATCCTCGTACCATGGCTTACTCTCCACTGCCAAAGGGAATGAACTCCAATAATTCTGCACGTCCTCTAAATAACTATGTTACCGGCTATGCTCGTCCTAATGCTCCTTACAGCCAGGATCGTCAGATAATGATGAACCGACCTGACATGGCTGCAAGCAATTCAAAGTGGAATGAGCCAGCGATACAAATGCGTAACACTCCTGCTGTAAACAATAACTATCAGCAAATGCCAAAAGGTAGAGCACAAGCTCCATATGGCAACGTGCCACAGCAAGTAAACCAGCCTCAAACAGCAAATCAGCCTCAAACATCAAATCAGATGAGTCCAAAAAACTATGGCCCATCTGCAGTTTATATGAATCCTTATGCTTGTATGCCTCAGGCTCAGCATTACGACTGCACTGCTGACTACAGTGTTAACAGCTCATTTAAAGACGGCATGAGCGCAAGTAATTCTGCCAATGCATGGAATTACCCTCAGGGTGGTGCCCAATACAAAGGTGCACAAAACAGCGCCTGCATGAACAACACCATGCAGCAGCACCCAGTTCCACAGCAGCCACGTGTTGCAGAGCCAGTACAGCAGCCACAAGTTGCAGCTTCAGCGCAGCTGCAGCCACAAGTTGCAGATCCAGTACAGCAGCAGTCACGTGTTGCAGAGCCCGTACAGCAGCCACGTGTTGCAGCTCAGCCTCAGCAGAGATCACAAGAACTACAGCAGCAGCCCCAGCTTGCAGCTACCACCTCTACAGCTTCAGTGGTAAGCCAAGTTACTGCTCAAGTTCCAGTGCCCGTTCAAGCATCAGCTCAAATGCCAGCAGCTAATGCTGCAGCAATTGGTGCAGCAAGTGTTGCTCAAGCCAATGCTGGTGTAGTTGCTGATGGTGATTGTGCAGATCAGGGCCTGTTAGATGCTAATAGCACTTTAGCTCATGCCAATAACGAGTATTTAAACAAGCTCAACGCAAAGATTCAGTCACACGCTACCGTGCATAAGATGCAAGAGCTTAAGGCTCAAAATGCAGCCTATGTACAGGAGCACATGAATGAGACTAATAAAGCCGATGCTGATCTTGTAGC
The DNA here is from genome assembly GCF_000482845.1 of Anaerobiospirillum succiniciproducens DSM 6400. Lineage (GTDB taxonomy): Bacteria > Pseudomonadota > Gammaproteobacteria > Enterobacterales > Succinivibrionaceae > Anaerobiospirillum > Anaerobiospirillum succiniciproducens. Next base: position 38,555 of record NZ_AXWV01000029.1, on the reverse strand, counting down.
TGTTTCAAATGAACATCAGAATACTCATTCAAGTGTTAATGCAGATCCTGATGACAAGAGTGCTACTCATAGCGCTAGTGTCGCAGTTTGTAATGAGCATATGGATGACAAGGCTTGCGGTGCTGCAGTGTTGTCTGGTGATCTAAAGGCCTGTGAGGTAGCTGATACTGCTGATACTGCTAAGGCTGATCTTAAGGAACTGGGCAAAGATGTAGCAAGCACTGATAGTGCTGCATCAGAGGTTTATCAAGGCCGTAGCGTGAAGAGCCTTCTTTCCAAGAAAGTAGAGAGCGTGCTTAAGAGTGGTGCCATGTCCTCAGAAAGTGAGAGCGAGGAGCAAAAGCCAAAGCTTGTCGACTGTAATGCAGCCTTTGGTATGTTCGATGGCAAGCTGCCTATGGTTAAAGTCCCACACCATGCTCCTGAGTGCTTAAGTAATGTGCCTCTTATTAACCACAGCTATGTCTTTGAGCCTGAGTTACTTACCAACATCTTAATGTTCTTAGACAATCCAGGTCATGACTCCTTGTACTTAGCAGGTCCATCAGGTTGTGGTAAGACCTCAGTCGTGTTTGAAATTGCTGCGCGTTTAAAGTGGCCTTTAGAGTCCATCACTTTATCGCAAAGAACTGAGGTGGCTGACTTAATTGGCCGCAATGTGCTGCGTAACGGCGAGCTTACTTATGAGTATGGCCCACTAGCTAAAGCCATGATTTATGGTGAGATCTTATTACTCAACGAAATTGACTTACTTTCTCCAGGTGAGCTCTCTGCTCTCAATGATGTGCTTGAAGGTAAGACTTTAACTGTAGTTGGTAATGGTGGCGAGAAGCTCTATCCAGGTGAGGGCTTTAGAATTATTGCCACTGCAAATACCAAAGGCTTTGGTGATGACACTGGCTTTTATCAGGGCGCAAGATCTCAAAATCAGGCTTTCTTAGATCGCTGGCATTTTATTGAGTGCAATTACTCAAGCAACAAGCAAGAGTTTGCCATGATCAGCGCTGCATTCCCTTCTATCAATCAGGATTTTGTGAAGCTGTTATTACGCTGGGCAAATGTAATTCGTTACGGCAGTGACACCATTCCGCACAGCGCTCGTAACTCAGTGTTAAAGACCTTCATGATCTATGATCGCTTCTTAACTGAGAAGAGAGCAAACCAGAGCAAGAGTAGTGATCTTTTAACTGAGGACTTACCGGACATTGCTGCAGCTATACGTAATGCCGTAAATAGCAGCAACGAGGAAGAGGAGGCTAACAAGCAAGAGGATCAAGAGTACTTAAAGCTCTTACGTGAAAAGGGTGGTCCTAGCAAGGTAAAGGGCAAGCGCAAGAAGTTATCTGATGATGAGAGCGCTTCAAGCAACGAGAGTACTGATCTTAGTGATGCTGAGATCTCAGCAACTCAAGAGAGTGAGCTTACTGTTGATGTAGTTAAGCGTGCCATGAACATGACCTTGCATGAGTCAGTTAACTACTCGGGTAATCAGATCTCAGCTCCTTTATCTGAGCGTTCATTACTGCGTATCTGCCGTTTCTATGTCAATTACCCTCATATGTGCGTACAAGAGTGCATTGATGCTGGCTTTGCTTCTCGTCTCCCTCCTGATGAGTATGAGTTTGTACTGCGTCTTAGCTACGACATCTTTGGTTATGGCTCTGGCTTTAATCAGCTGCCACACAATGTTGCCATGGATGACAAGTACTTAGCTTTACGTGCTAATTATCCTGCTATAGATCAGGCTATGCGTAACTTTGAGGACTTTGATGGCGAGCATAAGAGCGCAAAGGATGACAAGATCACCTCAAGCAAGGCTAAAAAGTCAAAAGCCAAGTCCAAGAAGACAGACTCCAAGTGCGTATCTGAAACATCAGACCAGTGCTCTGATGACACTGCCTCAACTAGTGCGGGCGCTGATGTCGCTGCTACTTGTGTAGCAACTGCTAGCGCTGATGGTTCAGCTAAAGTAGCCGATAGTGCTGCTCAAGCTAGCAATGAAGTAGCAGCCAAGCCAAAGCGTACTCGTAGAACTAAGAGCGCCAAAGCAAAAGAGGCTCAGCTTGAGGAGAGTGTTGAGTCCTCAGCTGCAGCATCTGAAGTATCTGCAGCTGCCTTTGCAGAGCCTGACTCAACAGCATCGACCGCTCTTTTATCTGATGCATCCGAGGAGACTGAAAAGACAGAGTAGGTTTAATTAGAACATTGGGCTTTTGTGCCTATAGCAAGCGCTAGTTAACGTACATCTGCTTTATCTATGACTAAGTAAGCTGTCATCTTGAGTAGAAAGTGTGTTGTTTTCTAGCGCCTGCTATGTGGATCACAACGGCATTGTGAATCTTAGTAAGGTCTTGTGAGAAGCAAGAGGCTTTGCATATAGCTTTGCTAAGAAATAGTGAATGTTTTGGACGGAGATTTTGATATTTATGGACTTGCTTAATTTTTTATTAACTCACAAACAAAGTGTCATGTTACCTGCTAAAGACGAGTGTTTGGCAGTATAGAGGCGGTTATTACATACAAATCTGCTGTATCTAGATCACATCTTGAAAAATAATTATGTTTGTAATGTTTTGCCAGCAAAATAACTAAGTCTAAGCTAAGTTTACGCAATTATACTCACACCATTCGATGGCATAGATACATAATGCAGTATCTTATGAGTGGAGAGTTGTTAAAAATCTCTGCATCTAAGTGTGTGAATTGGAATTTGATGCTCAATTTTTAGTTAATTGTGCTCAATTAGAATCGCCATCTTGAACCCGATTAGAGGATAAGATGGTCGACTCTCGACACAATAGATCTGATCTCATTGTCAGTTGGGGGATTGACCTTATTGATGCGAAGTGCCCGTCTATATTTGCAGGCTTGTGTTAAGGCCTGATATCCCATACTTTTTGCGCTGCTGTGAGTTCGATAAATGAAAAATAATGGCCCTGTAACAGATTTTGAGCACAAGTTTCCTAGCGACCCCAACGCTAAGATCATTTCGGTGACGGATAGAGAGGGTATTATCACTGAGGTTAATGATACTTTTGTACAAATGAGTGGATTCTCTCGCGAGGAACTCATTGGTCAACCTCAAAACATTGTGCGTCATCCTGACATGCCTGCTCTGATCTTCGCAGATTTGTGGAAGACCATCAAATCTGGTCGTCTATTCATGGGCATCATCAAGAACCGCTGCAAAGACGGTAGCTATTACTGGGTTAACGCCATGATCATGCCGATTATTCAAAATGGCGAGATCGTTGGCTATGAATCAGTGAGAACTGCAGCTAGTGAAACTCAAATTGCTCGTGCAAAGCATTACTACAAGATGATTAATGAAGGTAAGGTTCCAACTAGCTTACGCTTTGAAATCCCATCTTGGTGTTTCTATGTCTTCTTTGCACTAGCCTATATCTTAACTATCGTGATGCACGATCAGTATGTGACCACTGCAAGCTTTGTGGTCTTATTTGGCCTGCTCATCTACGGCTCTTATCGTCGCCGCTCTATCTTAGATTTCATCACGCGTGTTTTCCCAGCTGAGCCTAATGTCATTAATACATTGATCTATACCAATCGTGCCGGTAAAGAATCAGAGCGCGTTTACAACGTCATGTATAGGCTTAAAGAGATTGATACGATCTTAACTCGAGTACGAAGCTCGGCTATGCATATCAATCAGGTAGCTCAAGATCGATTAGAAGATCAGTCCAATAGCTTAAGCGAGGCACAAAGACGTAGTCGTTTTACCACTGATCTTATGAATGAGATGAAAGACATTGGTCAGAACATCTCCCACATGGTTTTTGATATTAGCTCTTTAGCTAGAGAGACTGCTAACAATACCACTGCCGCCCGTGATCTTGTGGGTTCAGGCAAAGAGGTAGCCTTTGCCACTAAGGATGCTATTAATGACCTACAAGAAGTATCCGATCAAATTCGTACCTTAATTAACACTCTGGCAGCCCACGTGGATGATATTGAAAAAGCCTCAGCCTTAATTAAGGGTATTGCAAGTCAAACCAATCTCTTAGCTTTAAATGCATCCATTGAGGCAGCTCGTGCTGGTGAGGCTGGTCGCGGCTTTGCTGTGGTTGCTGATGAGGTGCGCTCCCTCTCCTTACGCACTGAGAGCACCACCGTTCAAATCCATGATCTTATTAATGAGTTTAAGGTCATTGCAGGCAAGACTGTCGCTATGGTGGAGTCAGGGCACGAGCATGTTAACAATGGTGTTGAGCAGGTAGCGCTTACCAATCAAAAGCTCGATGAGATCTTAGATGCGATTAGTAATATTCAACGATTAGCTAATGAAGTAGCTACACGAACCCAAGATCAGTCCTCAACTGCACAAGAGGTGAATATTAAAGTTCAGCATATCTTGTCTATTACGGAGGACAACCTCAATAGCTCAGAAGAAAGCTTTGATGGCTCGCATATGATCAGTAGTTACACTAGCGATTTAACCTCTATGGTTGATCGCTTCTCCAATCGTCACAACTAAGCTTCGATAGCCACAAAGTGGCAAATAAGCACGTCATGCGCTAAGACATACAAGAGCACCCCATGCATTCGTTTAAGGCACAAGCTCATTGTCCTGGCGCATACCATAAGTACGTTTAGCCTGGTCTTTGGCTAGACGTACTTTTATCTTTGTATACGCAGAGCCGAACTACAAGGCTTGCTTATGATCTTATCTTTTATATGTTGCGGTAAAGATGCCAAGGCGTCGAGTGCAGAGAGGCTAAGTAAATGCATCAGACATTGCGGGTAAGTGCGCAGTAATGGCATTTAAATGCATCAGAGATAGCTGGTAAATGCTGCAGTGATGGCGGGTAAATGCATCAGTGATTGCGGTAAATACTGCAGTGATGGCGGGTAAATGCATCAAAGATTGCGGGTAAATGCTGCAGTGATGGTGGGTAAATTTTGGGCACAAAAAAACCGTCTGCTATAACACAGCCGGTTTTTTCGCTGATAGCGCAGGGGCTACCACATTGACCTGTAAGACGAGTCTAGCCCTCGAACATCTCAAGAGAAGTTTCGATAATGCTATCTGCCATACGATCGTAATCGAACTCTAAGGTGCCGTCGAGAAATTGCTGGCGTAAGAGTGCTACCTTCTCAGCATCAACACCGCTAGAGGACATAGCTACTTCAGTAGCCTTAGCATAGAGCTTTGCCTCAGGAGTAAGAGATACGTCAGTATCTGCTACCTTAGGTGCTTCAGCCTTAGTTACAGCTGCGCTTTCGCTAGCTGCCTTAGCGGCCTTGATTTTTTGGGCATAGGCCAGGTTCTCGGGCATGGCCTTAACTGCGCGATCACGCAAAAAGTCGATTGCCATGGTTGTATCCCTCACGAATCAAACGTTACAAGCATTACAAAAGCCGCAATCTATGGCTACAAGTGACTGTTTCACTAAAGTAAATGCTTAATAGAAATTGATTGAGAGTCAGCTAATTTATGAACTCTTATTATTCAGCAGTTATAAGCTAAGGATTAATCTCTTGCTTAGTTACGACCTTCAAGCTTTAAAACAAACTTCAAGGCGCTGCTGCGCTGATTTATTCTCTCTCTTTGCTTTCTTATACGGTCTGAAAATATATTTGTTGAGGAACAATGGCTAAAAAACTAGATCCTTGATCACAAAAATGGTGCAAATCTTATTTCTTACCCCCATCATAAAACTCCCCTCTAACTAAGCATTTTCCAATGCATAGTGTATGTAAAGCCCATATATAAGCGTTTGCACAATGCCATCCTATCTCAAAAATCGCCTCTTCTAACTCCTGAGAGTACCTAAGTTAATCCTCTATGGTTTTGTTGAATAGTAATGAAAAATGTGTTTTAAACACTGTGAAACATTTATCTAACTCTAGTTACAACATTCATTGACTACAAATGTGATTGTTATATAGATACAACACTGAAATGTAAGTATCTATACATGCCGCGTATAAATCGTGTTTAAGCTAATTTACACATGTATTCATACAGGTGGGTAATTAAGCTTAAAAGCGATACCATAGATACAACATTTTGTACTTAAAAATGCTTACAAAAATGGCTATTACGTATGGTTAAAATTTAAAAAAATAAGACATAAAAGCAATCACAATTCACGCAGCATACGGAGTCATCTAGTTTGAGCCCATGTATAAAATCTTGGTGAATAAACCATCATAGAATTTGGCTTGAGTTGTAACTATATGCTTAAGGTTGTAAGGCCATAGCAGATTGTGCCTCAACCAAATGCATCTATTTGAACCCTTAGATAATAGATATCCAAAGTGAATTAATGGCTTTTTGGCAAAAGATAGAAAGTGTGCTCAATAAAAGGGGGCAACGCTACAGGACTAGCTTTTAAAGGGTAGGTCGTGGATGTTGGTTTGAGCCTGACAGAGCGCCAGGCTCGAAAAGGGTATGAGTGTTTCAAAAGGGTAGCAGTGTTTTTAGAACACTACTTCAACTTCAGCAGGTGCAGAAACTACAGCTGAAATGATCTTTTGGGTCTTGAGATTCTTAACACGAACTGACTGATTGACGGTGCCATCATCTAATGCGATGCCACTGGTCTTTAAAGAAAGACCGCCGCTTCTAGCAATGATATTAATCTTGTCGTTCTTGCAGACTACGCAAAATGAGTTGGAGCGAATCTGATCGCCTTGTTTAACATCACGCTTGAGGCGGGAGCCTACGAGCATGTCAGCATCTGAGACTGCAGTAGTAAGATTAGTATCTTCATTTAGATAAATTGTTTCTAAATCTGAAGGGGCAATAACTTGGCCTCGGCTTAGGTTACGAGAGGCAACTAAAGCAGGGCTTAAAATAGAGACCTTTACCGGGATGTAGAGGGTGTACTGATTGCCAGGCTTAGAGCAGGTGATCTTAACTTGTGAGGTGCTCTTAATCTCAGAGCCTCTTAATTCTGCAGTTAAATAGTCGGTGCAGCGGCCACCATAGTTACGTCTATCATCAAGCTTGCCTGCAGTTACAGAAATCTTTTTGTTGCCCATGTCCTGATGTTCAAACTGAGCCAAGATATATTGCTCTGCTACAGTACGTAAGAACTCTGCCTCTTGTGGAGTAGCCATGGCATTAGGAGTTGTGGCTGAGAAAGCTACTGCGCCCATAACAACAGCACCTACAGATCTCTTAGCTGAGTGTGCGGCGGCTCTGAGTTTTGTTGCAAAGCCTGTATTCTTAATCATGTTAACAACGAGCTCCTAATACTAATGCCCATTTAGGTAGGGCTAATATAGCTAGTCTTAAGATAGACGGGCCAAAAAGGCTAGGGTGCCAAATACGCTTAAGATAAAGCGCAATGCTCTAGAGCGTATGGTGCTGTACTGCTTTAGATTGGTAATAACGCAAGTTAACTACAGCGCGTCACTAAGTATGCATACAAACGTTAAGACATGCAAACCATGAAACAAAGTACTTAGTGCGCTGCCACGATTTGGGTCAGTAGCGCAGCACCAAGCAAGATTTAGGTTGGAATGCAGCTTAAAGGTTTGTGTTGGGAATGCATCGGTACGATTTGTGTCAGTAGCGCAGCACCAAGATTTGTGTTGGTAATGAAGCGTATGCTGCTCTATTGCTGTTAGCATTATCGCGCTATTAACTTATCTGAAGCTTAGGAAATTGCTCGCGGCGGCTAAAAGTTCTTGTAGAGCAATTAACAGTATAAAGTCAGGTAAATTATTAAGTTTTGCTCTTTTATCCACGAGACGAGGTTAGTTGCTAAGAGGTTAGCTGCTAATAAGTGGGCAAAGTTGCGACTTTAGATGGTTATTGCCCCATAAAAACGCGTAACTGTCATACATTTTGTGCAGAAAAACTAGGATTTCTTATCATTTTGTATCTAGATTGTAAGTTTGTAACTTTAAGCTAACACTTTATGTAGATTGCCTTGTTTATCGTATCTTTAAAAGATGTGACCTAGGCAACGTTGCATGATTTCTGTTATACCAAAAGTGTAATCTAAGGCCAGTTTTGTGCGCTAAAGCATCAGTTGTGTTTGTCAAATAATAGTGCTTTTGCAATAATACTTACTCTACTAAGTAAGATGAGCGTGTTGTGTTCATATTGCTTTACTTGTTTCTGATAAGCTCCTTACCTAAGGCTAAAGCTGAAATCTGCCGCATCGGCTTTTGACATGCTATCAGTAGGTGCTTCTAAGCGGATGCCCGCTTGGGAGCTGTAAGCCCATGGTCGCATCTAACGGGCATGCGCTTACAGCTTCTTTCGGGCTTGGTTGTTTTGCTGATGACCTAAGTCAGTCATTGCAAATATAGGGGAATGTATGGCAGGCGTAATGGATAAAGTCAATCAGCTCACTGAGCTGGTTGGTCAAAACCGTATGGAGCTTTTGCTCTTTAAGTTGTCAGGTCTTTCACAGCGTTACGGTATTAACGTGTTCAAGGTACGTGAAGTTTTACCTTGTCCAAAGCTGACTGTAATGCCACGTCTTCACCAGTTCGTTATTGGTGTAGCTCACATCCGTGGTAGTACTTTAAGTGTTATCGATCTGGCTTATGCTATTGGTGGTCGTCCAACCAAGAACTACGAAAAGTGCTACATCATTATTGCTGAGTACAATCGTTCTACCCACGCCTTCCTCGTTTCAAGTGTTGAACGCATCATCAACATGAACTGGAATAAGATCATGCCTCCTCCAAAGGGTGCTGGTCATTCCAATTACATGACTGCTGTTACCGAAATCGATAACGAGCTCATCGAGATCTTAGACGTAGAAAAGATCTTAGACGAAATTGCTCCTATTAGTGGAGCTTTAGAGTCCGACGCTATTAAGAAGCTGTCAGTACCTGAAGGTACCCGCGTATTGGTTGCTGATGACTCTAAGATCGCTTTAAAGCAGATCAAGCGTGCATTAGTTGAAATCGGTGTTGATGTTATCGAGTGCCACGACGGTAAGGAAGCTCTTGATACTCTGCACGATATGGTTAGAAACGGCCACAACATTAAAGAGACCCTTACTCTGATCATTTCAGACGTTGAAATGCCTGAGATGGATGGTTACACCTTGTGTGCCAACATCCGTAACGATCCAAACCTCCGTGATCTTTACGTGATCCTCCACACCTCCTTATCAGGTGTCTTCAATGAGTCAATGGTATCTAAGGCTGGTGCTAACGACTTCATTCCTAAGTTCAACCCAGAAGAGCTTGCAGGTGCTGTAGAAAGAGGCCTGGAATTAACTGCCAGTGGTGTATCAGGTGCTGACTGCGGAATGCGTCGTAAGTCTAATTAATCGTATCTAGCGATCGTTAGAAATTGAAAAAAAGCCCTGTGATGCTCAGCATCGCATGGCTTTTTTTGTGCCTAAAGATCACGGCTGCTATAGCGATAGTTTGAAGTCGCTTTTTCTAAGTGCTCCTTCATAAAGGTTAATTTTGTGTAGAAATTTAAGCTGTGATTAAGGTGAACGTTACCTTGCTAAGTGCACATCTGTAAAATTTGGAAAAAAAATTTTATCTTTGCTTTATCTAGTGTTGGTTGAAGTGATTAACGGTGCAATTGGTAGTTTTTTGCAAAACTTTGCAAGAATGTCTATTTTAATATGTATTGTCATAGGGCAAAATTTGTAAAAATAGCTATTTTGCCAAGCTACTTGACGGTCGTCATATAAGTTAAAAGGCTTGCAAAGTAGGTATATATCGTACTTATGCATAAAGTCTTTTCTAGATACAGAAAAATATTTCCAAAACAGGTATACTATAGCCCGTATTAGGGTATGTCTTTAGACAGACAAGTGAACTAGTCTAGCCATTGATAATACATATGCTCACAAGCGTGTGCTATGTCAAATTAATTTGCTTTGATTAGTGACTTGATATGGAAAAAAGTATCCTTTTGGGCTATATTCAATCATTGCAAAGCACACTTTCATTTAGATATTGCGAGCATTTATTAAGATGCAAGTGCTTACTTTTAGTAAGCTTCACTGAAAGTTAGTGTGTAGAATGGTTGTAATCTCACATGTCAATGCCTATTGTTAACCAATTCTACTGTGCTTTAGCACTGATAGAACGGCTATAAAGTTTGTGTTGTTAAGTTAGATTTAACAAATAGGCGTAATTCTCCACCTATAACTCGAAGAGTTTAGGTGGAGATGTAAGCCTAGTATCTTTCTAACGTTAATATCATTAGAAAAGTATTCAAAATGCTTCTGTAAAGAAGCTATTTGATAGCGGCTGCGTGTTTCAGCCGATATGGGTAACTTGTTAACCGTATGAGATTTGGCGCAACGACGCCATGAAGCTCACGCCATAATCGTAAGATTTGGCCGAAGCAATTCACATCTAACTAAGTCTAAGTTTTGTCAGTGTCTATATAGGCTAAACTTGAACTTTGCATTTGCTAGCAAGCATATAACTAAAGTTCGCCACCTTGAGTGCATGAACTAACGCAGCTAGCTTAACTAAAGTTCATCTTCGAAGCTTAAATGTAGTTTGACAGTCAACAGATGTCAGTTGGTTATTGATTCTGTACTGCTTAAGTATCTTTGATACTTGCCCTTACAGGTGTGATTGAAGATTCTTTGTGCTTTAGCAATGCATAAGGACTATGAGAACGACAATCAAAGGGATTAAGCGTATTTAGTTAATGAGATGTACTGATCTTCTCAACTTAATGTGTATAAGTAGTCAGAATAATGAAAAGACAAAGTTAAGCACATTGTCTTTTCTATCGAGGTAAGTATGTCTGATAATACGCGTAATCGTTTCAGTAGCGATCGTCCTAGTTCTTTTTCAAGAACCGACGGGTCTTTATACTCCAGTAGCAGATCACCATCATCAACAAGTGATCTTCAGGATAGCTCCATAGGAGCCGCTCGCTCTATTTCATCATCAGCAACAGCTGCTTCAAACAACAGCAACGCTTCAAGTTTTAGAACCACGAGTTACATGCAAAACAATAATTCTCCTTTTTCACGTTCCCGCACTTCGGGTTCATCTGCATTCAGCAGTAGTTCTACCTCTCGTCACAGCGGCAACGCTATTGCTTCCGTTCTGAAGAAAACTGCTGATGTGCCAAACCGTGCTCAGTTCACTCCTAGCACCTACCCAGGCGCAGGTCGTCTGGCTATCGCATCACAGCGTGCAGGTTACGACTCTGTTGCAGCTCGAAACCCTGGTTTCGTTCCTACTACTACTGATCGCCTCAATGTTAAGTCACGTAGTGTTTCTGATGAGCAGTACAAGCGTTTTGCTCAGTATGTTGAAGAGCAAAGCGGTATCGTATTAGGCGATAACAAGCATTACTTAGTAAACAGCCGTTTATCATCACTGCTGCTCCGTTTTAAGGTGCCAACCATTGATGAGCTCATTAACCGTGCAATGCAGCCAAACATCTACAAAGAGATCAGTGGTGCTGTAATTGACGCAATGACCACCAATGAGACCTTATGGTTCCGTGATACCTATCCATATGTAGCATTAAAGAACATGATTCTTCCTGAGCTGGCAAAGGCTAACAAGAATCCAGTTCGTATTTGGTCTGCAGCATGTTCATCAGGTCAGGAGCCTTACTCTATCGCTATGGTCGTACGTGAGCAGGCTACCTCTGTTGTACGTGTAAATCCTGATTCATGTCAGATTATCGGCACCGACATCTCCCCTGAGATGCTCGAGCGCTCCCGTTTTGCCCACTATGACAACCATGCTCTTGCCCGTGGCTTAAGTGCTGAGCGTAAGGCTAAGTTCTTCAAGCCAACTGAAGATCCAAACGTAATGCGCGTGGATGACGTAGTTAAGAACATGGTTACCTTCAAGCAGATGAACCTCTTAGGTTCATACAGCTTATTAGGCAAGTTCGATGTTATCTTCTGCCGTAACGTGCTCATTTACTTCTCTAATGAAGTTAAGGCACAGATCTTAGAGAAGTTCTCAGCTTGCTTAAACCCAGGTGGTTACCTAATCTTAGGTTCTTCAGAGTCTATTCAGGGTCTGTCAGATAAGTACGAAATGGTACGCTGCAACCCAGGTATCGCTTACCGCCTGAAGTCATAATTACATTTTAAGAACACAAACTTACCTCACGTTCAGCTGTATGTCTGAACACCCACAGCTCGCCAGGTCACCTCCTTGCGGGCTGTTATTATTTTACCCCACCACTTTTGCTCACGCAAAACCAAAGCCCCAGCTCAGCCTAAGCCTTATCATCATCCTCCGCAGCAGTCAGAGCCACAGCCTTAACCTCATCTGCAACCTTAGACTTTGCCTTTCCAACTGAGCACCCACCTAGAATTCGCAAAGCTTTCAAGCTTTTTAGGTTTATCTCAAAATCTTTCTGGATTGTTCATAGCTTCTATATGATCTTTCTTTTTGCTACACACTAAGCATCTTGGCACCTCACCTTTTAAGATCGCAAGATCAGTTGTAGCAACACGAGAAGGTACGTCATAAGATCGCCAAAAGCCAGGATCACAAGTGTCTACTATAAGAGCTTAAAGCCAAGATCTAGCAAGTAAAAGCGTGATCTTAAGATCTCACGATCTTGTTTTTGACGATCGTAAGATCTCAAGATCTTGAGATCTCATATTCTTGCGATCTGACAATCTTGAGATCTCATGATCATGCGATCTGACGATCTGTCGACAGTCTTGCGTGTTGCATAAATACCACTAAGTGAGATCTTTTGGCTTAAGATCGCGAAAGTTTTAAAGATCTGAAAGCATGTGTGAGATTGGTTGATGAGTAGCAGTTAACAGTATGGCGTCTAAAAAGTGGGGTAGGTGTTACTTTTTACTTCGTTCGATATTACTTTTCTGTTTAAGTGAGAAGGGTTTTTAAAATTATTAGTGGCGTCCTTTTTCGGGTGTTAAAAAGTCGTCAAAAGCCTTAAATATTGCTTGATAAATGGCCTATATATCGGCTTTGTATGACATGGCACGCCTTTTGATACTTATGGGTCATATGCTTGTACGCGTTCAGAAAGTTTGACGCGTCTTTGGAGGTTTAAATGGCTCTTAGTTTCGATCAAGTATTCGGTGTTCATCAGCACACCATGCGCGTACGTAACAATCGCGCAGAAGTACTTGCAGGTAACCTTGCAAATGCTGATACTCCAGGCTTCAAAGCTCGTGATCTCGACTTTGCTGAAGCTCTGACTCAACAGTCAAAGTATCTTCAGACTGTCAACAACAATGCACCTATGACCAAGACTACTGCTGGTCATATGGATCTCTCTGATTTGGATGCCTTAAAGGATCCAAAGCTGACCTTAAAGTACCGTAATCCATTCCAGCCAGATACTGGTAACGGTAACACCGTAGAAGTCAGCACCGAGCGTATGAACTACGTTAGCAACAATATTGAATACCAGGCCACTATGCAGTTCTTAAACGGCCGTATTTCAAAGCTGCGTTCTGCTCTCAAGGGCGGTCAGTAATCGAGCCCAATTAGCTAAGTACTTTTTGCTTAGTGCTTAAAACAGGCTTAAAACTCTAAGTAGAGTTGAGCTTAAACAGAATTTTGGCCCGCTAGTGCTATGCGATGTCACAAAAGTGACAAGGTAAGACTACAGCACAGCAACTAGGCCACGACAGATTTTTAGAGTGCATCATGAGTGTTTTCAGAATTTTAGATATCGCTGGTACTTCAATGAACGCCCAATCAGTTCGTCTGAATGCTACTGCTTCTAACTTAGCCAACGCCGAGTCCGTTAGTTCTTCAGTTGAGACTACTTATAAGGCTCGTCGCCCACTGTTCTCTGCAGCTTGGGAAGAGGCTATTGCACGTAACAACCAGCAAGGTGAGCCAGTAGATCCAGTTTCAGGTGAGCCATACGGTATTGGTGTTTCCTTAAAGGGCATCATTGAGTCTGACGCTCCAACCATTAAAGAATACAACCCAAGCCATCCTTTAGCTGATGCTGATGGTTACATTTACCGTCCAAACATCAATCCGGTTGAAGAAATGGCCGATATGATGAGTGCCCAGCGTTCTTATCAGACCGCTGTTCAGGTAGCAGACTCTGCTAAGAGCATGCTCCTGCAGACCTTACGTTTAGGTCAGAGCTAAAACCAGTTTTTGATAGCAATTGCTGTCAATTCCTCCAAGCATATACAAATACAAAGCCCAGCCTTGTGCTGGGCTTTTTTTTTAGCGCAAGACAAAAATGGGGCACATAAAGCCCCAAATGAAAGTGTTGATGATTTCAAGCATCTCATCAACATCCTTATCGCCGCGATCGTAGCTTACTAATTCACACCACTTATCTACAACATCCTCAAGATAGTCGCACATCAAGAGCTTGACGCCCATTTCATCTAGAGCTTCAACTGACAAATAGCCAATTTGCCTATCATAGATCACGGCTGAGTAATTAAATAATCACTGTAAATAGCGGATGTACAGCTATTAATATTCAGGATGGGCTTGCAATAACGTGGCGAAAATAGGCCAGGTTATTTAGGCAATGCATGGCGCTACAGTGTAGCGCCACGTTGTGATCTTTTGCGATCTGGAGAGTTTAAATCCTCGAGCTCATGACAATAACAGCTCGGATTCAATCAAGAGCTGCTTGTGCTTCATGATTGAAGATATTGATATCATTAGTCACCATATTGAGGGAGCACAAGCTCCTTGCCGATGGTGTAGAAATGGCCACCTGCTACGTAGTGCAGGGTACGCAGCTCATCTGGAGCGCTATCAAAGTGCCAGTGGTTATCGCGATAAACACGTGAGTCTGTAACTACACGTAAGCACTTACCAAAGAACATGTCGTACTCATCTTCCATATGAGGCTCTTTAATTACCTCATACTCTAAGTAAGCTGAGCAGCCTTTGATCAGTGGCAGAGAAAAGCCTTCTTGCTCGATGAACTGAGCACCTGAAAGCTCAAGCTTTTTGCTCTCATCATTCTTTGAGACAGTGCCGAGCTTCATGACTGTTTCAACAATGCCAGCACCAGGGTAGCAAAGTAAGAAGCGGCCTGACTTTTCGATGAGCTTACGAGTGTAGTGATCTTTTGCCACTACAACGTAGCCCTTATCAAAGTCACTGACGCCAGCCCAGGCTGCAGCCATGTAGTTAACATCGCCATCAAGCGCAGCACCAACTAAGGTAGTAGCGCCTAAACCTAAAATACGATATGACTTGGCAACGTCCTGTTCTTGTAAAAGCTCTGACATATAAACTCCTTAATACCTAGTTTTGATGATGATTCTAGGCAAATCGTTTTTGTTTGATTATAGCCTCGTAATTTAAGATCTGTGCCTAAATAGCCGCATGAATATGCTTGTGTGAAAAATATACTTGTTTGAAAAATGTCTAGAGATCAGATTGTGGCTACATGTATGGCCGTGTTTTTGACAGATCGTATTAGCATGAGTAAACACATATAAAGCTGAGACACAGACGCTGAGTTTAAGGAAAATTGATGAGGCTTAAGTCTATGTGCGAGGCTTATCTATCAGGATTGTTTGCAAGGTTAGGTGTTAGGGCATAATTTGGCACAAAAAGTGTATATAACTGAGTAATCGTATTGGCTAAAGCTATGTCAGATCATCTGTTGCAAATCGATCTATTACTTAGCTTGGGCACAACAATGCTTTGCTATGTTCATGAGGCATAGCTTACGCGCAGAATTTATTAGCGAGGAAATCATGCCAGGCTTTAATCCATTAAGTAGTGGCCAAAACGGCGGATCCGCATGGGATCCATACAATCTTGCTAGAAACACCTTAAACAATGCAGGTGCTAAAGCAGATACTGGCTTTAACCCAATGGGCCGCACTTCTAGTACTAACGGTGGTGCCACTGCACCAGCTCCTGACCAGAGCCAGGGCGGCAATGGTAACTTTGATTACGGTTCTGCTGGTCTTAAGCCACAAGAGGACATCAAAGACGCTGCTAGTAAGGTAAAGGATCAAGTCCTTACCCAGAAAGACTTCTTATTACTTCTGACTACCCAGCTTCAGGCTCAGGATCCTACCAAGCCTGCCGATAACAACCAGCTGGTTTCTCAGATGTCACAGTTATCCATGGTTGAGAGCTTAAACTCCATTAACAGCAACATGGATAATGTGCTTTCATCTGTAGGTGCTTCATCTGCAATGAACGCAACTAACCTTATCGGTACTTACGTTTACACCGATAAGAACCAGGGCTACTTCGGTGGTTCCCCATCATCACCTGCCTTATGGTCAATTGACGCAGGCGATGAGACTTACTCCGATGTTAAGCTCACTATTAAAGATTCTGTTACTGGTCAGGTTGTTTATACTGATACTGCTGAGTCCATTACCGGCGAAATCAAGTATGCATGGCCAGGCATTTTATCTCCGGATGGTCCTGTTAAGCCTGAGGGTAAGCCAGAGGGCAAGCCTGATGGTGGTACTACCGAAGGCGGTACTACTGGTGGCACCACTGGTGGCGATAAGGATCCAGCTACCAAGCTTGCTGCAAACGGTTCAGGTACCGATGCTGATGGCAAGCCAACTGATCCAAATGCAAAGCCAGAAAGTAAGCCAGATGGCGAGACCAAGCCAGAAGGTGAAGAGAACAAGTACACCTACTGTAACCCAGGTCGCTATGTAATCGAAGTAACTGGTACCGCAAGCAACGGCCAGTCAGTTAACTTAAAGACCAAGGGCTTAGGCTTCGTATCCTCAGTTACCCTTGGCAAGACCTTAAAGGACACCATGCTCAACCTGTCAGGTTTAGGCGAAATGTCCTTCGAAAAGGCAAACCGCGTTACCCTGTAGTCTTATCTTATTTGATAGACAAGGCTATTGTTTGCAACGCAGTAGCCCTTGCACAGGGCTTCACGCCACTATCCTCGCACAAGGCCAGCTCATGCTGGCCTTTGTTTTTTGAGCGCAACCAAAACACCCACTAACTGCAACTACTGCTCACCTAACTAAGCTAAGCTAAGCTAAGCTAAGCTAAGCTCATGCTCATGCTCACGCTAACGCTAACGCTGAGGCTTTCGCTTACATCCCACCTTTCCAAGCCTAGCATCAGGCTCTCTAAAGCTCTCGAAGCACACTTCTAACCATTAATGTCATGAACATAAGATCATTGACCAGCTCTTCGACAAAGTAACACTATCAAGCCCTAAGCAAGATCGCGTCATCGGTAATGAATAAGATCACGGCCTTTATAGCGTCATGCCTGTCTAATTGAGCTTATTGACTCACGATCTGAAAATACAGTCGTATAGCTATTTCTTCATAAGATCTCACTAGGTATAGACGAAGTGGTGATCTTAAGATTGCTAGCAGCTATCGGTATAGGCGATCTTAAGATCTCTTTTAGCCGACTTATTGGCGATCTTAAGATCTTATGTAGAGTTTAGTAGTAGTCACTCCTAAGATCTTATTTTGAATTGGTGGTGACCTGTGATCTTGAGATCTTATGTGGAGTTTAGTAGTCATTCCTAAGATCTTATTTTGAATTGGTGGTGACCTGTGATCTTGAGATCTTATGGAGAGTTTTGTAGTAGGTATTCCTAAGATCTTATTTGAACTGGTGGCAGGCAGTGAACTTGAGATCTTAGAGAGAGTAGGGTTGTGACGGTTTTTAAGATCGCCAAGGGTGAATGGCTGTGATCTTTTGAGTGGATGTGATCGCTTTCTTGACACTCATAAACCTAAGCGTGGTCTAGTGTCGAGGGCCAAAATGTTGGCACTAGTGATTTGCAGATCAAAGATCTTAACTAAGCTTTGGGTCGCTATTAGAGATCTTTTCTACCTGGCCGTATGGAGATGCGCTGTAAACACGAAATTTATGGGATCTTCTCTCGTGGATAAAGCTTTAGTTGTTAAGTGAGCTTAGATGTGAATATTGATCTTGGGAGTTGCGCTGTAGCTGTAGCAGTGTGCTTGTGAGTTTGGGATTGTCATCTTACTAGTGGTCAAGATCTTAACAATGATCGAGTGATCAGCGTTAAGGATGATCTTTTTGAAGAAGTTTGATATTCGAGATGGATGCGATATTTATCATGTTTTAGTGGTGGCTGTGGGGCGGTGGTGAGAATATTTTTAAAATGTTGTGAAAAGTATGAGTTTTGGGGTGTTTTAGATTCAAAAAAATGACTTTTTATGCCTCATAAACGGCTTATATATGCTGTTTAACAAGTATGGCACATCAGTTGCACAATTAGGTGTGATCTAATGTTTTTCGGAGGTCCAAATGGATAATTTGTTATGGGTCGCAATGGCCGGAGCCAAGGAAAATTTCCATTCCTTGTCCGTACGTTCAAATAACCTTGCTAACGCTAACACTACTGGCTTCAAGGCAGAGTTTGAAAATACCCGTGCAATGAGCGTCTTTGGTGATGCTTATCCTACTCGTGCCTTTGCTATGACCGAGTTGCCTGGTTACAACTTTGACGGTGGTGCCATGCAGACTACTGGTCGTACATTGGATATCGCACTGCAAGGTGATGGTTTTATTGCAGTTCGCGATAAGACTGGTGGTGAGGCATACACACGCTACGGTAACTTATCTTTAGGTTCCGACGGTGTGCTGCGTACCTCTAACGGTCTTGACGTTCTTGATGAGGACGGCAATCAGATCGTACTCCCAGCTCCATTAGATCAGATCGATATTAACTCTGATGGCTATATCACTGGCAAGCCAATGGGCGCAGATGCCAACGTGGTAGAAACCTATCAGCGTATCAAGCTTGTAAACCCTGACGTTCGTAGCATTGAAAAGGGCTATGACGGTCTGTTCCGTGGTCGCAATGGCGCACCTTTAGATCAGGACGACACAGTAGCAATTCGCAGCGGTATGCTCGAAGCTTCTAACGTTAATCCTGTCGAAGAATTGACTAGTCTTATCCGTATTCAGCGTCAATACGATACTCAGGTAAAGATGATGCAGTCTGCCGGTGAGATGGACGACGCGCAGAACCGTTTATTAAGCTATGATTAAAGAGGCTATGTAATCATGATCCCAGCTTTATGGATTTGTAAGACTGGTTTAGATTCACAGCAGACCAATATCTCTGTGACTTCTAACAACCTTGCTAACGCATCAACTGTCGGCTTTAAAAAGTCACGTGCAATTTTCGAAGATCTGCTCTACCAAAAGGTAAATCAGCCAGGTGGTCGTTCCACTGCTGACGCTTTCTTACCTGAAGGCTTAATGGTAGGTGCAGGTTCCCGTGTAGTTGCAACTCAGAAGAACTTCGCTCAGGGTGACGTAGAGTCAACTGATAACGTTCTTGACATTATGATCAACGGCTCTGGCTTCTTCGAGATCGAAATGCCGGACGGCACCACTGCCTATACCCGTAATGGTCAGTTCACCAAGAACGAAGAAGGCACCATTGTAACTGCCGAGGGTTATACCCTTTTACCTCAGATCACCATTCCTGAGGACGCTACCGGTATTAGTATTTCTATCGATGGTCAGGTTTCTGTTCAGACTGCAGGTCAGACTCAGTCTCAGGACATCGGCCAGATTACCGTAACCAACTTCATCAATCCGAGCGGTCTTGAGCCAATCGGTAACAACCTCTACTTAGAGACCTCAGCATCTGGTAACCCAATTCAGGGTGTAGCAGGCGAAAACGGTATTGGTACCATTCGTCAGGGCCAGCTCGAGACTTCTAACGTAAAGGTTACCGAAGAACTCGTTAACCTGATTCAGGCTCAGCGTGTTTACGAAATGAACTCCAAGGTTCTGACCACCGTAGACACTATGATGGGTTCTTTAATCCAGTCAGTTTAAAGCTTAGTAAGTGCTTAAAGCTAAGCTTTATATGGCTTAGCTTAACTTGCAAACTAAAGCATAGCCTCCAAAACTTAGGCTCAGTGTTAATAAATCTGGGCCTAGTTAGAGGCGCTTTTTAGTTTATATGCTAAGAAACCAAGCTAAAGATTTGCTGCCACTAAACAGCAACGCTGTAGTGGGGATCTTTGGATTTGGAAAAACTGATAGTTTACCGATGGTGAAAGCTATGACGAATATTAAGGTATGCGCTATTGCTGCGCTCATGCCATTCATCCTGACAGGCTGTGCACTCGATGCTATGGGGCCTCAGCCAGATGATCCTGACTTTGCTCCTGCTCTCCCTGAAGAGGACTACACCACTGCTGTGCCTACAGGAAGTCTGTTCAATCCATATTCGTCGAATAATGGCTTATACACAGATACCCGTGCGCATAAAGTTGGTGACTTAATCTCTGTAGTATTAGAAGAGCGTACTAGCGCCTCTAAGAATGCAGGTACCACTTTAGGCAAAGAGAATAACGTAAACATCGGCGCAGTTACTGTGGGCGGTCGTCCAATTACTGCAGGTGGTTACGATACTTCTTTAGGTCTCTCTAACTCATCCGATTTCAACGGTACTTCAGATGCTAACCAGTCAAATAGCTTGAAGGGTAACATCTCCGTAAGTGTCGTAAAGGTTTTAGCTAACGGCAACCTCGTAGTACGCGGTGAAAAGTGGCTGATGCTTAACAATGGTAACGAGTACATCCGTGTAACCGGAATTATTCGTGCTGAAGACGTAAGCTCAGACAACACTGTTTCATCACAGCGTATTGCTAACGCTCGTATTCAGTACGGTGGCACTGGTGACTTTGCTAACACCCAAGAGCGTGGTTGGTTAAGCCGCTTCTTTAACAGTGCATTCAACATCTTCTTCTAGTTTTGTTTTGTAGCTACTTTATGATGATGCAAGAGCGCATCATCTAGAGGATGTTGTGAAGCGCTGACAAAACTCATTTGCACAGATGAATCAATTTGCATGACAGCTTTTGTGGCTGCAAGGATTCAATATGCGTCTTTTTAAGATTTTAGTCGCCCTTACTTGTATAGTTGGTCTGGCTATGACTGCAGCTCAGTCTGCACGTTTAAAGGATCTGGCCTCTGTACAAGGCGTAAGAAGCAACCAGCTGGTAGGTTACGGTCTGGTAGCTGGTCTTACTGGAACTGGTGAGAGTAACTCAAAGTTCACTGAGCAGTCTTTCCGTTCCATGCTCAACAATTTCGGCATTAAGATTCCTGATAACACCAGTATCAAGATCTCTGACGTAGCTCCGGTAGTAGTTCACGCTGAAATGCCTCCATTTTCAAAGCCTGGTCAGACTATTGATGTAACAGTATCTGCCATTGGTGAAGCCGATTCCTTACGTGGTGGCTCACTCTTGCAGACCATGCTGCGTGGTATTGACGGCAACGTTTACGCTATCGCTCAGGGCTCCTTAGTTGTAGGTGGTCTTGGTGTTGAAGGTGCTGACGGTTCTCGTGTAACTGTAAACACTCCAACTGTTGGTCGTATCGTAAATGGCGCTACCGTTGAGCGTGAAATCCCTAACGATTTCAACCTCACCGACTCCATTACCTTTAACCTTGACCGTGCTGATTTCACCACTGCTAAGAATGTAGCTGATACTATCAATTCTATTTATGGTACCGGCTCAGCTTTAGCTCAGGACGCTGTATCCATCCGCGTAAGCGCTCCACGTGATCCAGCTAAGCGTGTTGAGTTCCTTTCAGCTTTAGAGAATCTCGACATCACTGAGGGTAAGGAAGAGGCCCGTATCGTAGTTAACTCTCGTACTGGCACCATCGTAGTTGGCGCATCAGTTAGACTGCGTCCAGTTGCAGTTACCCACGGTGGCTTAACTGTTACTGTAAACGAAGATCCGCAAGTTTCTCAGCCTGCACCTTTCTCAGGAGGCCGTACCGCTGTTGTTCCTAACTCAGGTATCGCTGTTGAAGAAAAGCAGGGCCGTATGTTCAAGTTTGACACTGGCACCACTCTTGATGACCTCGTAAGAGCTATCAATGAAGTTGGTCTGGCTCCAGGTGATCTCATGTCAGTCTTAGAGGCACTTGATCAAGCAGGTGCTATCGAAGGTCGTCTCGTGATCATCTAATCGATTACCATCACTTAATCCTGCAACAGCCCATAGCCTCATATTTGGCTGTTGGCAGCAGTATTCCAAACGCGAGCATTAGCTCGCGTTTTTTTTGTCTAAAGCATGCCAACACACGCTCACTCCAGCTCCTGCCTGACAAACTAAGCTAAGTTAAGTTAAGCTAATCTTTCTAAGCTGCAATTCCATCTCATTAGCCAATTAAGTGCAAGCAAAACGTCCTTCAAAAGAACGCGTTTGGTCGAGTAGCACCATATCAAGTAACAGCATCTTGAGTAGCACCGTCGGTGTTCTTAGCTTTCGTCGTGCGCCTGATGATTATGAGGTTAATCTTGCAGTGTTTTTAAAGGCTTCTGTGCTTTGTTAGAGCAATTAACAGTAAAGATCATTGGTCCACTCTAGAGAAGTGAAGATTTGCAGTGGTATAAGAAAAGGTGATAGCAGTAGCCTGATTGGGGCTAATACGCTAAGAGGTCCAAGAGCTAATATGAGTGCTTGGAGCGAGACTGGTTCTTTTAGCGTAGATGGGGCCTTTAAGCGTAATGCGTGCTTGGCGGCAATGCGCTTGCAGGTGAGTTATTTTGGTGTGGGAAAATATTTCTCGGGAAAAATATCTGGGGACAATATATCGAGGGGAGATGTATCAGGCCGTGAAGCCTGATAGCAAAGGTAATTTAGTGGCTGTCGAAGAGAGGCTGAAGCATTTCTGGGATTTCAACGCCTTGATTACGAATCTTTTCTAAGATGGCCTTAGCTTCGTCAGTTAAAGAAAAGTACATCTTACGTTTATCTTCATCACACAGGCTACGGACTAGTAAGCCCTTTTCCTCTGCTGAACGGATTACTTTAGAAGTGTGAGAGGCGGTAAGGCCGGTGCGCTCAGAGATAGTGCTAGCAGCAATATACTCTTTACCAATAGAACACATAACCATAGCCTCATTGAGACTTACGCCGTAAGCTTGAGTTAAGCGCTCTTCAAAAACTGATAGAGCCCTAAACAGGTCTCGCATGAGACAAATGCACTTGATCTTTTCCATCGATTCGAGGCTCCAGTTACATTGTGGCGAAAGTATTTGATAGTTCGACATATGCTAAACCATTACGCGAGCACTTAAAAGCTAAAAGATGCAACAAGCAATAAAGCTTAGAAAAATATGCGCTATTTTAAGAGCAAATAATTTTGGGCTTATGTTTGTTGTATATGTTCCTAGATAAGGCCAAATCGCTCTTTTCTAGGCAATAGTTGCTGATAGCTGCGCAGTTAGCACAGAAACTAAGGTTATAAACTCACCTCATGTACCAATCATGAAAGAGCACAGGCTAAGGTGCTGCCCCCATAAGTAAGCAGGTGTCAAATAGCAAGTGTCAAAAATCTACTGTATACCATACAAATAGGAACAGGCGGTAGCAACTAGCTCCCGCCTGCAGATTGCGCTTGCTTTGTTGAAAACTTTTTACTCTTTAATACATCTTGAAACTGCAGGCCACTTGTCAGTGTTAGGTGAACTTTTGCCTAAAGATGCGTCACTTAGCTGCAATTGCAAGATGTCTTTGTAAAGAGGAATTAAAACTTTTTAATAAGCGGTAGAGGTTATTTGCTCTACCGCTTTAAGGTATGCAGTTTTAAGCGACTTTTAGCTGCATACACTTTAGTTGCTAGATGAAGAGGTTTACGTTAGCGTGGTCAGCGCGTTCCATGTAAGTAGCAACGCCGCCTAAGGTAACGTTATCGAGTAACTCTTCCTTCTTAACGCCCATAACATCCATGGACATCTCGCAGGCGATGAACTCAACGCCATTGTCGATAGCCTGTTGACGTAAGGACTCAAGTGACTCAATACCCTTCTTGTTCATGAGGTAACGCATCATCTTAGTTCCAGCGCCCATCATGTGCATCTTAGAGAGCTTGAGGCCGTGAGTGCTTGATGGCAGCATCATGCCGAACATCTTGCCAAAGAAGTCCTTCTCAACGGCTGGCTTATCAATCTTCTTGATAGCGTTTAAGCCCCAGAATGTGAAGAAGATGGTTACCTTCTTACCAGTTGCTGCTGCGCCGTTAGCAAGAACAAAGGTAGCTAATGCCTTATCCAGATCATCTGAGAACATGATGAAGGTCTTGCCATCATTCTTTGGGGCTAAAGCAGTTGCTGCACAGGCGCTCATTGAGCCTTGAGCCTCGGCAAGTGCAGTGGTGCCACCCTTACGGATAAATACCTGCCATGCGCCGTCCTTGTTCTCGGCCTTGATGAAGGTGTTACCAGTGGACTTACACCATGACTCAGCATCACGAGTAAAGGAAACCTCACCAGCGGTGATCTGAACTACTTGGCCGTCTTGTAACTCCTCAATGCCCTTTTTGAGCTTAAGGATAGGGCCTGGACACTGCAGACCACGGGCATCAATGACCTTCTCTACATTGCTTAAATCAACCTCACCTGATGCTACTGGAGCTAAGGCGGTGGAGCAGCCGGAGCTGCAGTTAGATGCTTTAGTTACGGATGAGCTACTACTGGGCATAGGAACTTTCGCATTTGCAATACTGTAAGTACGTAAACCACCACAGAGGTTAACAACGTTGTTAAAGCCATGACCCTTGAGGATACAAGAGGCCACATAGCCACGCAGGCCAACACCGCAGTAAAGAACTACCTTCTTATCACGTGGGATCTCACTGAGGCGATCACGCAGGCTATCAAGAGGAATATTTACATCACCTGGAATATGACCTACAGAGTGCTCTTCTTGGGTACGTACGTCGATAAGAGCGATAGAGTCTCTATCGATGTCTCTAAGTTCACGCCAACCGATGCCTTCAAAACAACCCTCAATCAGGTTAGAAGCAACGTAGCCAGCAATAGCTACAGGATCCTTTGCTGATGAGAATGGTGGAGCATAAGCATGTTCTAACTCCATCAGGTCATAGATGGTGCCCTTGTGCTTGATGACCATAGCAAACTCATCAATGCGCTTGTCTACGCCCTCAGGGCCAACAACCTGTGCACCATAAAGCTGACCAGTCTTCTTATCAAAGGTGATCTTGATGTCGAGCATGCCGCCACCTGGGTAGTAAGAGGCATGAGCTGCGCTGTGGGTATATGAACTGATGTGGTCAATGCCCATTAAATCAAGACGCTTTGATGGCAGACCGGTAGAGGCTACAGTAAGGCCAAAGACCTTGGCTACTGCAGTACCAATTGAACCTTCATAAACTACTTTATCGCCGAAGATAATGTTATCGGCAACAATGCGGGCCTGACGATTAGCAGGGCCTGCTAAGAAATTGAGCCATGGCTTGCCGGTAATTGGGTGTGGGTACTCAATAGCATCACCAACTGCATAAACATCATTTGCAGAAGTCTTTAAGTACTTATCTACCTTAATGCCACGCATCTCGCCTAATTCGATGCCAGCATCAACAGCCAGCTTGGTCTCAGCGCGAACACCAATAGAGAGAATAACGAGCTGAGCTTGAGTCTTGATGCCTGACTTGAAGTTAACTTGTAAACCTGCATCAACCTTTTCAAAGGACTCGACAGCCTGCTCTAAGTAGAGCTTAACGCCGTTATTTACGAGCTCTTGGTGAACAATGGCAGCCATGGAGTAGTCGATAGGGCTCATAACTTGGTTGGCCATTTCAACTACAGAAACCTCTACACCTGAGTGAACTAAGTTTTCAGCCATTTCAAGGCCGATGAAGCCACCACCAACGATAACAGCCTGCTGTACATCGTGAGTCTGCATGTATGACTTGATAGCATCAGTATCGTGTACGTTACGCAGGGTGAAGATACCCTCGTTGTCGATGCCTGGAAGTGGTGGACGAACTGGAGCGGCACCAGGGGAGAGTAAGAGCTTGTCATAGCTCTCGGTGTATTCTTTGCCGTCACGAGTGCGGATGGTTAAGCTCTTGACGTCCTTGTCAATTGCTGTAACTTCCTGCTGTACACGAACGTCAACATTAAAGCGCTTACCAAAGCTTGCTGGGGTCTGAACAAAAAGGTCGTCACGATCGGAAATCACGCCGCCTAAATAGTATGGAAGACCACAGTTGGCGTAAGAGATGTAATCACCTCGCTCAATTAAGACGATTTCTGCATCTTCACAATTACGACGCATACGGGCTGCAGCTGTTGCACCGCCTGCTACACCACCGATAATTACAACCTTCATGTTTAGTTCCTTATTGCAAAAGTTTCTAATGGAAATTAAGTTTGCTAAAAAAATTGGCTCTATGGCCAACTAGTAATCAAAGTCGAACTCTTCTAATAGAAGAATTATGACTCGTTGATTATTATTTCCAATGGAAATTTTTAACACAACAAATTATTGATATTAAGAATAATTGTGACTCGGGATAAAGTCAAACATTAAAACAGTGAAAGATCGATAAATAATATCCATCTCACACTTTGTATTTATAAATCCTATAAATATCAGCTTTTGCTAAAAGTGAGATCGCCAAAACCTCAGAAAAGACATCACTAATACATGCGATTCATCATGCAAAAGTAAAGATCTCAGAGCACAGACAAGGAATAAACAGATAGCCCCTTAGAGAGTGCACCCATTGCTTGCACAGTGTCTTAGCTTGCTCACGAGTAGGGCTAATTCACCTGAGAATTATGTATTTGCTAGTTTTTGCTTAGTCCATAACAGTGCATATATAGACGATTGTGCATGCAATAGGTGCATTTATGCCCTCACATGTACACTTTTAAAGCAGCACGGTTTGTGGGTGCTACAATCCGATACATTCAGCTGTTTGGTGCATGATAGTTTAGCTATTAAAAATAGTTCTTGGTTAGTATCAGCTCCATAAACGAGATAGACCTCGGCAGCTCAACCTATTTATTGAACATTTGGAGTTTTATCTTGTTTAAGAAGACCTTAGTAGCCTTAACTTTAGGCGCAGCTTTATGTGGTTTTACCTCTACTGCCTCTGCAGACACCATTAAGGTTGGTACTCACCCAACTTTCGCTCCTTTTGAGTTTGTAGATAAGGACGGTAATGTAGTTGGCTTTGATATCGATCTTATCAATGCTATTGCTAAGGCAAATGGTGATACTGTTCAGATCGAGTCCATGCCATTTGATGGTCTGATTCCATCAATGATTACTGGCAACATTGACGCTATCATCTCTGGCATGACCATTACTGAGGCTCGTCAGAAGCGTGTAGACTTCACTGATGGCTATTACAACTCAAACCTTTCTATCCTCATTAAGAAGGACAAGGAGGCTGAGTACACTTCTGCTGATGCACTTAAGGGTAAGACTCTGTGCGTGCAAATCGGTACCACTGGCCACGCTTTTGCTGAGACTATCTCCAAAGATAACATCAAGGCTTTAAACAATGAGTCCGACGCGATTATGGAGTTATCTAACGGCGGTTGTGAGGCTGTGATTAACGATCGTCCAGTTAACCTTTACTATCTGCAGAAGTCTAACTTAAAAGACATTGTTGAGTTTGTTGATCCTAAGTTCAAGGACAATGTCGATCAGTTCGGTGTTGCTGTAAGTAAGGGCAATGAAGAGCTGTTAAAGAAGCTCAATGAAGGCTTTGAGAAGATTTCTGCATCTGGCGAGCTTGATGCCCTGCACGTTAAGTGGTTCGGCAAGGGCCTTGAAAATACCAAGTAATCTCAAACGCCACTCAATCATTTGGCGATAAGCCATTCAAAAGTACCGCAGCAGCTTTACAGCCCTGCGGTATTTTTTTGTCTTTTACTTATCAGGCAAAACTCAAATGGCCTAAGAGACAGAGGGAGACAGTAGAGAAGCTTCGGGGCGGGCGCTCTAAAGAGCTGCACTAGCAAAGCAATTACACGCTTAGCTTTAGCATAAGAAATAATGGGCGCTGATGTAGAAGGAAAGATAGTTTTAGTTAAAGCACCAGATGGAACGGGTGGCTGACAGATAAATGAAGACAGATTGCGAAGCGTGGATTGATGAGTATTTGAGTGAAAACAGCTTGGGTAGCGTGGATTGATGAGTATTTGAGTGAAAACTGCTTGGGTAGAGTGGATTGATGCAGACTTGAGTGAAAACAGCTTGGGTAGCGTAGATTGATGAAGACTTGAGTAAAAGAGCTTGATGGAGTGAATTGATGAGGATTTGAGTGAAAAGATATGGGGAGTAGCTAGAGGAGGGAGCACAAAAAAGGGCGTAGAGAAGACTACACCCCTGGTGACATCACATGCATGTGTGACATCTATAAGACAAGGTTTAAACGGTGTCTTACTTTACAAGCTTAGGCATAGGCTTTTGAGTACATGCTTTTGCCTTACAAGGTCACAAGCATTGAGCATGAAAAGCGCTTTGCTAAAGCTTGGAGTAACTAACTAAAGGCACTATCGTAAAGTCGATTGTGCCTTTAGCTAAGAGATTTGGTTTTAAAGAAGACGCCCTTTTATAAAGGACGCCTCTTTTTAATAAGAGAACTAAATGATTAGTTCTTCTTACGATACTTACCCATATCGATAGCAACAGCGGTGGCAATAATGATGCCCTTAATAACCTGCTGCCACATTGGGGATACGGAGATGAACTGCAGACCGTAAGTAATAATGGTGAATACGAATACACCAGTGATAATGCCTGATACGGTTGCGATACCACCCATCAGAGATACACCACCTACTACGCAAGCTGCGATGGCGTCAAGCTCGTAACCCATACCGTACTGGTTAGTAGCACCAGCGGTACGTGCTGCTTCGAGCACGCCAGCGATACCATAGAGGCCAGCTGCGAGGATGAAGATGAAGAGGTTGGTAGCGTAAACGTTAACACCAGCAACAACAGCTGCTTCACGGTTACCGCCTAATGCGTATACGTTCTTACCGAAGATGGTCTTGTTCAGTACGAACCAGATAGCAACGGTGATAACAGCAGCAATAGGAATCAGAATGGATACGCCTGGGAAGCCGCCGCCCTGGAAGAACTTAGTCTGACCTAAAGCTGCGAAGTCTGGACGTACACCACCAATTGGCTGTGAGTTGTTAGGTGGTAAGTCGAAGTACAGTGAGCAAGAACCGTAAACGATAACAGAAGTTGCCAGAGTTGCAATGAATGGGTGCATCTCATACTGTGCTACTAAGAAGCCGTTCAAGGCACCGAAGCACATACAGATACATACAGCTACAAGAATTGGGATGAATAATGGTAACTGAGCTAATTCAGGGAAGAAGCGGTTGCCATAATCAGCTGTCTGTAACATGGAAGTTGAGATAACTGCAGCTAAACCTACAATACGACCAGCTGAAAGGTCACAGCCTGCGATTACTAAGGTAAAGCAGATACCCAGTGCAATAATCAACTTGGTGGATGACTGAGTCATAATGTCGAGTACCACACGGATCTGCATGAAGCGAGGCTGCATGATACAGATGATTAAGACCAGCACAACCATCGCGATGATGATGGCGTAGTTGGTTAAAACGTTATTCAGCGTTTTAGAGTTAATAATAATGTCTGCAGCACCTGCACGTGGGTGGGTTAATCTCCAACCATTTTGCAGGGTCATCCAAGCACCGATGATCATCAGGATGATTGGAAGATCATATAAAGTCTTGATATGAGCGAAGAAAAGAATTGCGCCCAGAACAACGACAGCAACTCCCAGGCCGGTCAGAGCCTTGTAGTAAGAGTTCTGTGAAATAGTATTAGCCATAAAGCCCTCTCTACTTCTTAAAGCTTGAAGCCAAGCGCATGATTTCTACTTGGTCAAAGTTTTCTTTATCAACAAATCCAGTTACGTGGCCTTCGCACATAACCATGATTCGATCAGACATACCCATAAGTTCAGGCATTTCAGAGGAAATCATGATGATTGACTTGCCCTGCTTAACCTGATCAAGCATTAAGGTATAGATTTCGTACTTAGCACCTACGTCGATACCACGAGTTGGTTCGTCGAAGATGATGATGTCAGAGTTGGTTAAGAGCCAACGAGCAATCAGAACCTTCTGCTGGTTACCACCAGATAAGTTCTTAATTGGAGTATCTAAGTTAGGGGTCTTAACGCGCAGTTCTTTACATGAGGCCTCAGCAGCTGGAATACGCTTAGCATCATCAAGAACACCCATCTTGGCAAAGGTGCTTTGAGCTGCAATAAGGGTATTGTCAAGAATTGACAGAATGCCGAAGATACCGTTTTGACGACGCTCTTCAGTGAGCAGCGCAATACCATTACGCTTAGCGTCACGAACAGACTTAACGTTGATCTTCTGTCCATTCTTGTAAAGTTCGCCACCAGCTAAAGCTCTCAGACCGAAGATGGCCTCAACCAGCTCGGTACGCTGAGCACCAACCAGACCACCGATACCTAAGATCTCGCCTTTGTGCAGCTGGAAGTTAACATCCTTGAAAGAACGCTTATCTTCAGCAGTGAAGTGCTTAACCTCAAGAATAACTTCTTCAGATGGAGCTGTATCACGTATAGGGAAACGGTTGGACATATCACGACCCACCATCTTCTTGATGATGAAGTCTTGATCAATATCTTTAGCTAAGTAAGTGCCGATAAATTTACCGTCTCGCATGATGGTTACGTCATCAGAAATGCGTAAAATTTCTTCCATCTTGTGAGAGATATAGATGATAGAACGGCCTTCGTCTCTTAACTTGTTGATAATCTTGAACAGATACTCAACTTCGTTCTCGGTAAGAGAAGAGGTTGGCTCGTCCATGATGATGATCTTAGCGTCGTAGGAGATAGCGCGAGCAATTTCCACCAGCTGTAAATTAGAGGCAGAAACCTTACCTGCGTTAACTGCTGGATCTACGTCCAAACCGATGCTCTTGAAGAGCTCAACGGTTTGATCGTACATAGCTTTGTGATCAACGAAGCCAAACTTGGTAGGGAAACGACCAATCCAAACGTTTTCCATAACGGAACGGAAACGGATTGGGTGAAGCTCCTGGTGAATCATGGAGATACCCATGGCCAGAGCTGCTTTGGTGTTCGGAATATCATTGATGCTCTTACCATTGTATAAAATGGTGCCCTCATCAGGATGATACAGTCCGAACAGACATTTCATGAGCGTAGACTTACCTGCACCATTCTCACCCATAAGAGCGTGAACAGTACCAGGTCTTACCTTTAGATTGGCATGATCGAGTGCCAATACACCAGGGAAGCGCTTCACAATGTCGTTCATCTCAAGGACGTACTGACTCATGAAAAAAGATCCTCTTACTGCAACCAGACTGAAAATCTTAAGAGGATAGCTTGAGTAGTTCCACTAGCTTGGCAATCTTGTCACCTTGTAACCACGGTAAACCATGACAATAGATGCTTAAGATGGCGACTAATAGTAATCACGTTCAATTAGTTTTCTTGTCTTAGCCCTTACCAACATCGTCATTGTTAAGCACTTTGGTAAATCGTAATATTCACCAAAATGCTACGATGTCTTGCATGCATGCGGTTTTTTTCGGCTTAGGAGCTTTTAAAAAACCACCTTGTAAGAGCATTTTTGAGCCTCTTAAGAAAAAGTATCAAGTATCGATACTACAAAATGACTTAAGATACTGACTAACAAGTAGTATTGTCAGAACTGTATCTTCATGTCTAAGAGGTTCTAATGCTTGCAGGCTATGATTCAGCGCAATGCTGAAAGTTAAAAGCGCTACAAGTGAAGAAAAGATGTGGGCTTATCTTTAGATAGAGTCCACATTAAAAAACTTTGAACCTTATCTTCTGAAAAGCAAATGAACGAATGTCTATTAGTGCTTGAAAGTTCTACATCTTGCTATAGAAGAACTAACTAAAGCGAGTGTCGCTGTAGTTAACCCCTCATTTACATATCTAAAACTTCAGTCTTTTACCCAGTGGCTGTATGAATTACTGCCACTATCCAAAGGCACGTTAGCTATCGTTGGGCAAAACCTTAAATAACTTTATGAACCTTTGAGCGAGTGAAAACTCACCCGCTTCTACGCACTCAGCCCCATGACCCAAAGGATCATGAGGCGCAGCGTGAAAACAGATAGATTGTATTTTGCACTAAGAACAAGGGCCTACTCAGGACAGGCCTGAGTAGGCCCCGTTTTGAAGTACAGATTGGTTACTCAGCTAAAGCAAAGTCCTATCTGCTTAGCTTAACTTCTGAGAGAAGGATTATTGGAAGTCCTTGTAGTTCTCAGCAGTTACACGTACGTATGGAATCCAAACGTACTTGCCGTCGGTTACGGTGTAGCCGATTGAAGCCTCGTCAACTGGCTTGCCCTGAGCAACCTGGTTAGCGATACGAACAGCAGCAGTACCCTGGTTAACAGCGTCGTTTAAGGAAGTACCTAAGAGCTGACCCTTAGAAATAGCCTGAAGAGCTGGAGCGGTAGCGTCAACACCAACAACTGGGATGAACTTAGAAGGATCCTTGCCATCGGTACCTAAGTTGTAGCCTTCTGACTTGAGAGCCTCAACTACGCCTAAAGCCATGTCGTCGTTGTTGCAAAGAACAGCTTCGATTGATTCAACGCCTAAAGAGGTGATGAAGTTCTTCATCTTGTCGTGGCCCTGAACCTTATCCCAGTTAGCGTTGTCAGAACCAATCTCAACGATGTCAAGACCAGCGTCCTTCATTGCCTTTACGCAGTACTCAGAACGTAAGGTAGCGTCCTGGTGACCCTGCTCGCCCTTGATTAAGATGTACTGTAACTTGCCATCCTTGTTCTTGTCTGCCTCTGGGTGGCCCTTGAAGTATTCAGCGATTAACTGACCACCGATAGTGCCAGACTCTTCAGCACGAGCGCCTACGTAGAAGGCCTTATCGTAGCCCTTTAATACCTTTGCATCAGGCTCACGGTTGATGTAAACGATAGCAACGTCAGCAGCCTTAGCCTTGTCAGCTAAAGGACCAGCAGCAGAACGGTCTACTGGGTTGATGATCAGAGCGTTAACGCCCTTGGTGATGAAGGTATCAACCTGGTCATTCTGCATTGGCTGGCGGTTCTGTGAGTCTACTAACTCAATCTCTGCGCCTACAGCCTCAGCTGCTTTTTGCATGTTGTTACGAACGCCAGTCATAAAGGTGTCGTCGAACTTGTAAATGCATGAGCCGATAAGGACGTCTTCAGCCTGGGCGGTGCCAACAGCGGCGGTTGCAAATAAAGCGGCAGCGGCGATAGCAGTAAGAGACTTCTTCATATGGATTTAATCCTCCAAAGGAAACAAAGATTTCTTAAGGCACTAACAACAGTCGATGCAAATGAAGCGTTGAAGATAAAGTGCTTCACTATCCGCTTAAGAATCCTCAAATGAGGTAGCAAAGTTAAGCGGTGCATCTTTTCGTGCCCTAAGTTCTCTAACTTTTAGCAGCTGTGTGAGACAAACATAAGCACAGATGCATCAAGTCAGGGAGTTTTGAAGCCAAGGCACAAAGAACCTTAAGTTCGATACCATGATAGTGATTTGTCTAGATAAAAAGTGAGAGGCCTCTCCCACTTTCAATATGTGGCTTTTGTTATACAAATAGCTAAGTTTGCTATTAAAACTATGGTTTTGTCCGATAAATAAGCTAGTGTTACAAATTTTCATAGGTCAAAATGGTAACGTTTACACACTAGTTTCAATTAAAAAATGTGAGGCAACTCACCAAAAGTATTGCCAAATAAGTTGTGTATAAACAAACATATCTTAACGATTAAGCTGGTTTAAGTGATCGCCGAATAGATGCGTGCTCTTTAAGCACTAAAACAGTGCTGTGTAAAATTTGCCGTAGATAAGCCAATCTTTAAAAGTGTGTTCGTGCACGGAAATTGGCGCATTTCTGTCAAACTGAAAATATTACCAATACAGTGCAATATCGTACATTTATGACAACTTAATTATATCTTGTTGGTATGACTGGTTTTTAACATAAATACGATATATAAGGCATTTGTTGAGTGTGATAAAAATGAAAATGATTAACAAATTAGTAACACTTTGTTGTACATCTCATTATTAACATTCAAAAAGCTACAGTCTGTATCGTTAAATTATGTCGATTTTAAGATGTAGATCCAAAATATACAGGGTTTAAAGACTGTGTAAACGTTTACATAAGTAAAACTTATGCATTCTCTTGAGAATTTCCTATAAATAAGAGATATATGCGGTTTATAACAAAAAATATAGTAATGATATGTTTGGTATAGATGCCATTTTTGTTACACAAACACGTCACAATTAGCCAAGCAAACTTTGCCTTAGTGTCTGATCTAGCTTTTTCTACTCTCAAGATCTCAGCATCTGTCAAAGAAAGTGCAAGAGATCAACATTTGTAACCCATTAAGTAGAAACGATGCACTGCTGATCTTTGTGATTGCATGATGGGCACTTTTAAGTATGAAATGATTCACTAATGATCTGGGCGATCTTTGTTGTTGCAGCTCTAAATAATGTGGTGATCTTATGGTGCTGCAGATAAGCGTGCAGATCGTGGGATGATTGATTTTATGGGGGTTTGAACGTTCAAAGCGATCGTGTGTAAGCTGCGTTCAGTCAAGAGTATATGCATGCTCGAGGCATTAGCGATCTTAGTTTTGAACAGCTATATATATTTTGAGAGATCGTGAGTGAGATGGGGTGAGCATGAGATCATGCGTGATCTTATAGAGGGATTTGTCTGGTGTGATCTTATTGCTGTTAAAGAAAAAAGCCCGCATAAAGCGGGCTTTGTGAGTATACATAGTGATCTTAAGATCGCCATGTGAGATCTTATAATTCTAGGCGATGCTTATGCATTACCTGAGTTCTGATAATGCAGCTATATATAAGTTGGAGATCTTAGTTAAGGCCAAGCTTAGCCTTGATTGATGCAACAGCATCAGCAACAGCAAAGCTTTCCTTTTCCATAGTACGACGGTTCTTGTACTCAATAACGCCCTGATCTAAGCCCTTAGCACCAACAGTAATAATGTGTGGAATACCAATGAGCTCCATATCAGAGAACATAACGCCAGCACGCTCATCGCGATCGTCATAAAGAACTTCAATACCAAGAGACTCAAGCTCGTTATAGAGCTTCTCGGCAGCTTCTTTAACTTTCTCAGACTTGCCAAGACCTAAAGCTACAATGGCAACAGAGAATGGAGCCATAGAGTCAGGCCATACGATACCGTAGTCATCGTGGTGCTGCTCAATAGCTGCAGCAACTACACGGGTAACACCGATACCATAGCAGCCCATCAGCATAGGGATGTTCTTACCATCCTTATCGGTAACAGTTGCGCCCATAGCCTCAGAGTACTTAGTGCCAAGCATGAAGACTTGACCAACCTCAATACCCTTGCGTAGGTGCAGAGTGCCTTGACCATCTGGGCTTGGATCGCCTTCTTCAACATTACGCAGATCAGCAACCTCGTATGTTGGAACATCACGATCCCAGTTAACACTCTTTAAGTGGAAGCCATCTTCATTAGCACCGCAAGCAAAGTTGCTCATAACATTGGCGTTGCGATCTACTACGATACGACCCTTGAAGCCAACAGGACCTAATGAACCGGTGTGAGAACCAGTGAAAGCAAAGATCTGCTCATCAGTTGCAAACTCAACTGGATCAGCAACACCGTTAAGCTTGCCAGCCTTGATCTCGTTTAACTCTTGGTTGCCGCGTAAACAGAGCATGATGAGCTCGCGTGAGCCATCTTCTTTCTCTTCGCCTAAAACAATTAAGCTCTTAAGTACATTGTTAGCATCTAAGGATAAAGCTTGAGCGGCCTCATCTACAGTGTGGCAACCTGGGGTTGGAACCTTAGTGTATGGATCCTTAGCCTCACCACGCTGCTCGTTCGGAGCTAAAGCCTCAGCCATTTCGATGTTGGCTGCATAGTTTGAGGTATCAGAGTAAGCGATTGTATCCTCGCCAGCGTCTGCTAATACCTGGAACTCGTGAGAGTGGTTACCACCGATTGAACCAGTGTCAGCCTCTACGGCGCGGAAAGTAAGACCTAAACGTGTAAATACGCGTGAATAAGCATCGTACATGTCATTGTAGGTCTGAGTTAAAGACTCGTGATCCATGTGGAAAGAGTATGCGTCCTTCATGATGAACTCACGGCCACGCATTACACCGAAACGTGGACGTACTTCATCACGGAACTTAGTCTGAATCTGATAGAGATTCATAGGCAGCATACGAGGAGACTTGATCTCATAACGGCATAAAGCAGTGATGACCTCCTCGTGGGTTGGGCCTAATACGAACTCGTTGTCCTTTCTGTCCTTTAAACGGCACAGCTCAGGACCGTATTTTACGTAACGGCCAGACTCACGCCACAGGTCAGCAGGCTGAACTACAGGCATGGAAACTTCAATAGCGCCCTTTGCGTTCATCTCCTCACGGATGATGGCTTCTACTTTCTGTAAGACGCGAAGGCCGGTCGGTAACCAAGTGTAAATACCAGAGGCAACCTGGCGGATTAAACCGGCACGTAACATCAGACGATGAGAATCAACAGCTGCTTCAACTGGATTCTCTTTTAAGGTTGCGAGCATGTAACGACTAGTGCGCATTGAAAATCAAACCTTTAAAAAAGTAACTACAAGAGCGCTCTTTAATCATTTGCTTGTAGCAGTTTGCTTAAGCTTGTTAAGAGAGCTCTTAACAAGAGCAATCTGATTTTACGAACCATTGGCACGTTAAATCAGATTACTCGTTAAGTGATCTTGGTCATTGTAGTAGTCGAACGGCATACATTCAATTAAAACTTTACCAAGTTCATGAACTATGTAACTAGAACATCTATAGAGTACTATAAAACGAGAACCCTGTAAAATAACGCTTTCTGGCTTTTAATTGCTAAATTTATTAAGATAAAATAGATAGTTCAATTAGCTTTACAGATGAACTATCATGTGCTAATATAAACCTTGATTATTTATCCGAAATTTTAATGAGGATTATAACCATGGTGCCAGAGCATGTAAGAGCAGTTAGCCGACCTGTAAACACAGTTGTTGTTGACTCAAAATCAAAAGGTGCTAAGCGTTATCTAGTTAGAGAAAGGGCGGGGTACAAAACTTCAAAAGGACATTACTCTGGACCTAGGAATGGCAAAGTCATTGGATACATAATCGATGGTGCGTATGTTCCTAGACAAGAGGAGATAAAGCGAGTAACACAAAGCTCTCGCTCAGTTATGCAGTATGGAGCCCCAGCGTTCGTAGCAAACAAGTGCAAGGATATACATCAAGACTTGCTCTTATGCTTTGATCCTGAAGATGCTAACCGCATTATGACCATTTCCTCATTGAGAGTAATTGACCCAGGTATAGCTTGTAATCGTTACCTTTCAAAAAGTCAGGGCTCATTCTTGTCGGTCTTCTATCCTTGCGTGGGACTCACAAAGAACGCGGTATCTCAGTTTATACAGCATCTTGGCATGAGTATTGAGGCACAGAAGAATTTCTATGGTTACAGACTTGCTCATGTTGCAGAGAGCCAGAATATCTTTATTGATGGTGTCCTAAAACAAGATACTGGTAATAATGACCTCTCTAGAGATTCTGCTAAGACACACCTTAAAGGTCATAAAGAAATCTCTGTAATCTATGCATATAGCCACGATATGCAGGAGGTAATTTGCTCAAAAGCTTACCAAGGCAACATGCTTGACTCTAAAGCGTTCAGAGACTTTGTTAAGAGCAACAACGTCACCAAAGGAGTTCTTGTCTGTGATAAAGGCTTTCCTGTAAGTAAGATTAGGAATCTCCTTGAACAATACCCTGATCTGCACTACATCTCACCGTACAGACGCAATGCCAAGGTGATTGATGAGCTTAACTTGTGTTCATATGAACAATGCGCAACATTGTCTAGTGGCGTGAATGTCCTTTGTAAGAAGGTATCTTTGCCTAATGGTAAGTACCTCTTCAGCATAAGAGATATGTCACGAGCATCGTTAGAACAGAATGGCATGATTCATAAAGGACTTAAGAACAATGGTACTTTCGATGGTGAAGAGTACTCAAAGAAGCTACTTAAGATGGGAATGATTGTGTTTGAGTCTGACCTTGACTTATCGCCTCTAGATATTCTTAATCATTACGATAATAGATGGTGGTTAGAGACCGTATTCGACTTATACAAGAACACATTAGACCTCGATATTACTAGAGTTCAGTCACGTGAATCTGTCATAGGTAATGAGTTCATTAACTTTGTTGCAACACTCATAGCATGCAAGTTAAGAAATGCCATGAATGACATGGATAAGCTATACGGCAACGACGGTTCTACATTTGCCTCTAGAATGTCTGACCTTAGAGATGTCTACAGGGCGGTCAATGCCCCGGCTAACGTTTTCATAGATGATGGTCACTGGGTTTTGCCTGCATCAAATGCCTCATTTACACTTATGGCAAGGCTTGGCTTAGTTGATGACCCTTCTGGAGAACTAACTAAACTTCCAAAGAATCGTGAGTCAAAAGCGCAAAGTAGCAAGAATGAATCACCGTCAACTAATGTCACAGACAATCAACATGAGGCTAATAACGTCTATGCAGTCTTAAAAGACAATGCTCATCAAACCATAGTGTCTGATGGTATTGAAACTGCAAAGGATAGCGGCGCAAAAAGAGGCAGAGGACGACCTAAAGGCAGTCTAAACAAGAAAACCATCGAGGCTATGAAACAAGGCCTTATAGTACAGGATGCTCCTAAAAGAGGTCGTGGACGACCAAAAGGCAGTCTAAACAAGAAAACC
>NZ_AXWV01000028.1 GCF_000482845.1 Anaerobiospirillum succiniciproducens DSM 6400 | reverse complement strand
CATTACGGTAGAGCAGTATAAAGCGGGCATGATATGGAAGCCAATTGTTGGAGCCCAAGAATTTTTGTTGAGACAGTTAAAGATTGAGCTGCCTAGATCAGTGATGACAGTTGCAAAACTTGGACAGACTATAGATATGCCTGTCAGTGTTTCAGAAGATTTAGAGGAAGTGCCGGAGATATAGCTATAGTAACAGAGGTTACCTGTATCGCTCAGACTTAGATTAGCTTATAAAGCCAAAAGGGGCGCAGCATGCATATGCTGCAGCCCCTCATCAGGCCAGTATGCCTAGCTCCCTAGATCTATAAAAAACATTGACCAAAGGAGTAGAATGTGGTTAAGCCTGGCAACATGGAATGGCGAGTGGATTATGCGGGAGCCTGGGCAATGCGGGGTTCGGGGGTGGATTGTGAGGGGAGTGATAAAGTGTCTATGGATGAAAAAAAAGCCCTCGCTACAACGTGTTTAAGCATTGTAGCAAGAGCCTCACGAGTCTTAGTAGTTTGCAATAGAATCGTTATTAAGTTAGGAATTAACCTAAGTATTTAATCAATGTGGAGCGAACAGCACCAGGTGCGCGGATCATCTCTTTGAATAAGTCTTCGATCTTGGTGCCTAAACCGATAGAGTAAAGGTCAACACCGAAAAGAGTTGGGTTACTTAAAATTGGATGGAGCTTGTCACCAACACTCTCTACCTTGCCAAACTCGATACCAGCCATCTTGGAAGTGAGCTCATCATTAAGAGGATCGTCAGATAAGCTAAAGGCATTACCCTTATCATCAATGGCTAAGAGGTAGCGCATCCAGCCAGCAATAGCCAGAGGTAGTGCGGTAAGCTCAGTTGCGTCTAAGCCTTTCTTCTTATAGTTCTTTAAGGTCTCACCAAAGCGCACTGGTACCTTTTGAGATGTATCTGTAGCAATACGTTGAGGAGAGTCAGGCAGGCACTTGTTAGTCAGACGCTGCTCGATAACTTCAGTTAAGAAGTCACGTGGGTTGAGGATCTTAGGATCATCAACTACCTTTAAGCCCTCATCATAGCCAAGCTTCTTAACTAAAGCTACTAACTGAGGATCATCCATCTCTGCAGCAATGCGCTCATAGCCAAGCACACAACCGTAAACTGCTAAGGCAGTATGCAGAGGGTTTAAGCAAGTAGTAACCTTCATGCGCTCGCACAGATCGACGCCAGCCCCATCAGTAAAGAGCACGCCAGCCTTCTCAAGAGGTGGACGGCCATTTGGGAACTTATCTTCAACGATAAGGTACTGTGGCTTTTCAGCGTTAACAAATGGAGCAATGAAAGAACCACGAGCTGTCTTGATTGGTTCCATATCTTCAATACCGCGATCTTTGAGTAATGCAGCAATGGAAGCGTCTGGACGAGGGGTAATCTTGTCGATCATGGTCCAAGGGAAAGATACCTTAGACTCATCTTCTAAGTATGCAATAAAGGCTGCATCTACAAAGCCCTTATCTAACCATGCCTTAGCGATCTCTAAAACAGCTGCTTTAAGCTTGTCGCCATTGTGAGAGCAGTTATCCATTGAAACCATGGCAATTGGTTTGGCACCGGCCTTAAAGCGTTCATGCAGCAGAGCTACAGTCCATGACATGGCGTGGCCAACCTTGCTAGGTCCTGAGGCCATATCTAACTTCACTTGCTCAAGGTAGTCACCATCGATACCACGAATGGCATAACCCTTTTCGGTAATGGTGTAGGAGACTAACTGTACAGATGGTTTAGCAATCAGTGCTTTAACTTCATTTTCGTCTTCTTTAGCAGTGCCATTGAGCTTATAGCCATGCACAACTGAGCCAATTACACGCAGCTCTACATTGGTGTCAGGAAGTAAGGTAACTTCCATAGTGAGCTTGTCATGAGGAGTGAACACGTCATCAATGATGGCACCATCATAAACAGAGAGAGTCTGAATGCCTGAGCTTTGATCGCCACTGTCTAAGAGTTGCTGCTGTAGAGATGCGACAAAACCACGGAAGATATTGCCAGCACCAAAGTGTAACCACACTGGATTGTTGCGGCTTTCCTCTTGTACCTTTGCTACATCAAACTTTGGCAGGGTAACGTTAGCTGCAGCAAAGGCAGCAGTGTCCTTAATGCCTTGTAAAGTAACCTTCATGACCAACCCTCTTGGCGATTGCAATACACCTTAGGCAATGTGTTGAATGCTAAGGAATATGCATATATCTAAGACTTAGTACACTATGAGCAAACTTTGATACGTAAAACGTATAGCTCAAATTACCGTTTAACCAAAATAAGGCCATGTTGAAAGCTTTACGCGTCAAACATGGCCTTATCGATATACTTTGCTAGAACTGTTCAGATTCTAGTACTTACTCTGTCTTAAGCTCAGATTACTTCCAAGGAGCGGTAACTGAGTTGATGTTGTCAGGGTAAGGCATGCCTTTACCCTTA
Source organism: Anaerobiospirillum succiniciproducens DSM 6400 (assembly GCF_000482845.1). Classification (GTDB taxonomy): domain Bacteria; phylum Pseudomonadota; class Gammaproteobacteria; order Enterobacterales; family Succinivibrionaceae; genus Anaerobiospirillum; species Anaerobiospirillum succiniciproducens. The sequence goes on along the minus strand of NZ_AXWV01000028.1, from coordinate 50,145 downwards.
CGAATGGCCTCTTCAAGACCAATTAAATAGGTTGCGCCTAAGGCACGATCGTATAAGCCGTAACCTGGGCGAGCAATCTCACCCCAGATCTCACGACCATGATCTGGACGAATAATGCCGTTGAAGCCAATTTCAACTAAGGCCTTCATGATCTCATAGAGATCTAAGCTGCCAGTGCAGGAAACGTGTGAGCTCTCGTGGAACTGGTGATCGCCAGTGTGCAGAACGTTACGTACGTGTGCAAAGTGGATGCGCTTAGCAATGATTGGATTACGAATGATCTTTGGCAGATTGTTATTAGGATTAGAACCTAATGAGCCAGTGCAAATGGTGAAACCATTTAATGGGCTGTCATATAAACCTGCGATCTTAACGAGGTCTTCTTCAGACTTGGTAATACGTGGAATACCAAAGAGATCGTAAGAAGGATCATCAGGGTGAACACCCATCTTGATGTTGTACTTCTCACAAGTAGGCATAATGGCCTCTAAGAAGTACTTGAAGTTAGCACGCAGCTCATCGCCGGTCATGCCCTTGAACTTGTTAATCTGCGCTGTGATTTCGTCCTTACGGCTCAGCTCCCAACCTGGCATTTCAAAGCCATTGGAGTTGTTAGCAATACGCTCAAACATATCCTCGGCGCTAAGACCTTCAATTTCCTTACCGTCGTATGCTAAAGCGGTAGAGCCATCCTCAAGAGGAAGAGCTAAATCGGTACGAGTCCAGTCGAATACAGGCATGAAGTTGTAGCAAACGAGGTGAATGTCGTTCTTGCCTACAGCCTCAAGAGACTTAATGTAGTTCTCAATATACATGTCACGAGTAGAAGCACCGTACTTGATGTCCTCGTGAACATTAATGCTTTCGATACCTAAAAGCTTAAGTCCGTTCTTTTCAACCAAAGCCTTACGCTCACGGACCATGTCCTCAGGCCATGGTTCACCAGCTGGAAGCTCATGCAGTGCAGTGATGATACCTTCCATTCCTGGAACCTGACGGATTTGTTGCAGAGTAATGCTGTCCTGCTCAGGGCCGAACCAACGCATTGTCATGTGCATCATAAGAATAACTCTCCGCTTGCAGTAGAAATCTTTGGCGTCACATATGAGGCGAAAAGCTAGCAGTGAAATAAAGACTGCTATTGGTGCTTAGTTACCAAAGCTATATGTGCAACTTAGATTAAGCTTAATTGTGCCTCTTATATCCAAAGACATCGCATTTTCTGATTAAACTCTGCATGTCCAATAGGATATATGTGATGTGCTAAGTATAAGACTTTTATGCTCTGTATACTAGTATACAAGTAGATAAATTTGAGTAAATTTTCAGCAAGTTTACAAAATTGTGATCAGCTATAACTTTTTACACTGACATACAAGTAATGCAAATCTAGTTTTAGACTATTTTCCCGCAAACATCAGGTTTGTTTGAGTGATAATCATTGCCATACTTGTATACAAGTTGGTCAAATATGGTTGTTTGTTAACGCATATTCCAGGTTGTATTGCTTGTTTTTCATTGCTTGAGCTCTAGTATAAAATCGCAAGTGTTGAGTGAAACTAAATGAACTATTGAATGAACATGACTGCAGCTTCTGTATGTACAGTCAATAGATGCATGTAGTGAAGCTACACGCGCTAAACTTTTCTAGTTGCAGTAGAGCAATGCTGTACTACACAGTCATGGGGGGCTATGTAGTTTTAAGTAATAAGGTGAGCTTGTCATAAGGATGAGACTTGCTTAATCAGGAGATGATAAGTTACTCAAGGGATGTTGCCAGTGCTGTGGGGTCTAAATGCTTAAAAATGGAAGGTATCAAACAAAAAGGCCTTGCTAAAGCAAGGCCAGAGTTTGTTAAAAGGAAAGTTTGAGATTTGTTATTTCTTTAGGCTGCCGGTCTCTTGGTCTAAGCCGTTACCGGTGTAGTAAGACCAAGGCACGTGCTTAGCGTTAACAGTTTGGTAGTAAAGACCAGGAGTCCAGTGCTCTGAAACATCACGACGACCATAGAAAGATCTTGCTGCAGTGTTGATTTCTCTAAAGAACTGAGGAGATGGCTCGGTCACAGTTACACCTGCAGCAATCAGCTGTTTATATGCAGCATGCTCAACAGCCATTTGAACCACATTAAAGAATTTTGCAGCACGATCGCAGCTTTGTTTGAAGATCTCCTGATCTGAGGTGCTTAGTGACTGCCAGAATGCATTGGAAACAGCTACACCACTAAGGTCATATACGTGGGCAGTTTTTAACAAATATGGAGCTGCTTTGTAAAAGCCTCCTGCATAAATAGTAGCGATAGGTCGCTCTACAGCATCGATCTCTTTATTGCGCAGTGCGGCTAAAACCTTAGTTGCTTCCATCTTGGTAGGCTCAGTACCAAAGGTTTGCCAAGTCTTGTACTGAATGTCATTCATTGGGGTACGAATGCGCAGACCTTGTAACTCAGAGAATTTGGTAATTGGTCGAGTAGTTAAAAGATGGCGCACACCATAGCACCAGTCAAAGGATATAACTCTGATGTTGTGTTCTCTAGATAACTTATCAAATTGTGCTTTGGTCCACTTGCTATCTACAAGACGTAAAGCTTCATCCCAGTTATTGAACAGATATGGGCCATACAGAACACCTAAGTCATAGGCCCCCATGGTATAGAGGCTGGCACCATCTACAACAGTAGCGAGATGCTCACCTTGCTGCATACGCTCTAAAATTGAGTTCTTTTCACCTAAAGATGCACTTGGATAAAGCTCAAGAGAAATTCTTCCATGAGTGCGGTTTTCAAGTTCTTCTTTCCAGCGTTGCATGCCGAGATCTAGAGGCTCACCAGCAACACCGTCGTAACCTACCTTAAGAACAATTTGAGCTTTAACTACATTAGTGCTACCGCTTTTGCCATCAACCTTAGCCACTTTTGATTCGTCAGAGCATGCGCTCAGACCGATAATCATAGCTAATGAAGCGAAAACCATAATTGCTCTACGTATGAAGTTACGTATAGAGCTATTGTGAGTGTAGAACATGATTACGTCCCAACTTGATCCAAGTCTTATTGGCTTACGCAGTTATCAATGCTACAGCTGAGCAGATACGTTAGTCCTGCATTCTTTAAAACATGTGAGTCTAGGTTTACCTTGTTCATGACAAGATCAATATAGGTTACTCACTTCAAAGTGCATGACTAATTAAGGTGCTTTGTAAATAGACTTCTAAGCTTGTTAGCTCGATGCCTGAACTTATGTGTTTGATTGATGCGCTGCTAAGTGAACAAGACGGATGCTTGATTCGACTTTAGACAAAACAAGAATATGCACATATGCATCTTGCCTTTGGCAAGTGCAATACACTTCATTAATAAAGATTACTTGGACTTGTGTATAAACACAGTGTCTCTTAGGAGTATCCAAACTTTGGTTTTAAGCAAGATGACATCTCCTAACCACTATAAAATTAAGCATACCGATGACTTGCTTATCAATCACTGCTACATTTTGTATTCAATTAATATAGAACTGATTGAGAAGCTATGTGAGTGTCTATATCTTCAATCTTTCATAGGCCAAGATAAAGCATGGCATGTGAACAATTAAAGCAGCGGCGTGCATGAAAAATCATATCAGTTTAAACAGCCCTGTGCACGTCAATCTTGATACAGCATACAACTCAGTTGATAGTTTTGCCATACTAGTCACATTAGTAACCAATATCTAAGAAAGAAATCAGATTTGTTTACATCATTACGGCAAAGTCGATCATCAAATAATCGAGCTAAAGTCGATCATTTTTAAGTAGAAATTACGACCAACTTCTCTAACCTTGATCGTCATTTTTAAGCATAGCGTTAGTACACATTATGGATTACGGATGTAAATTTCAATGTGTAGGCGTTTTTAGTTTGTTCCTAGATACTCTCAAACACATTAATATTGGCAGTTTAGAGTAAAAAATATGCGTTTTTACTGACAAACAAACTAATTTGGTAAAGTTTGAAAACTTATTACGTTGCTATAATCCCGCCGCTCATTAAGACATAAAACGCAGCATACATATATCTAATAAGCTTAGCGCTTTGTGTCCTTTCTTCTTTGTAGTCCATTGAGCTTTACTAAAATTTGGTGCCCAAGGCAGTGTACTCAATTAATTGGTATGCAAAGAAGAAAGAGCAATGTCATAGCTAAGCAAGATATTAAAGAGGTGCGACCTCTTTATATGCAGTGCCATGCTGTATCTTGATGAGATTATATATGCACTGTCATATACGTTAATTTGTGTTTTATCTTGAGGTAGATTCTTTTATGAAGCGTTCTTTAATCTCTGCTGCATTAGCTACTGTAGCTGCCTGCGCTATTTCATCAGCTGCTATTGCTGCTCCTTTCTTTGTAAACCTAGATCTCGTTGGTACTGCTGATGCTGATATCAAGGGCTCAAATGCAGAGATGAAGACCACCAGCTATGGCATTAATGGTGGTACTGATTGGATTTCTGTTGGTGTAACTCGTACTGATTACGATTTTTCCAACCTCAACAACGCTCCATTTGATTCTCTTAACAAGGTATATGTAGACTTACGTTACGATGGCTACATTTCTTCCAACATCCGTTACTATGCTGGTTTAAACCTCGCTGCTTTATACGAGAGCGATCTGGATATCGGTAACAGCTACAACATTTCCCCACGTATTGCTGTAGGTTGGGAGTTCATGAACGGCATTACTGCATTTGCTGGTGCCTTTGCTAGCCTGAACGAAGCTGATAACATCTTCGAGCCTATCTTTGGTCTTGAGGTTGGCAAAAATCATGAGCTTGGCTGGACTGGCTCTATTGCTTACCCAAGCACCCGTATTCAGTATCGTTTCAACCCAACTTGGGCTGTTGATGCTAGCTTCATGACTGTACGTGATACCTACAACTTAGATGATGACTCTGCAAAGCCAACTAAGCTTAAGAATGGCTACATGCGTGAAGAGTCTTACGGTTTAGGTCTTGGCGTTTCATACACCCCAGTGCAGATGGTTACCATTTCTGCTGGCTTAGTTTCCTACTTCGACCGTGAGTTCAAGTTCTACGACCAAGGTGGCAACTCCATTGGTACCGTTGAGACAGACAACTCCAATGGCGCTTACGTACGCGCTGCTATCAACTTCTAAGATAGCTAAGCGACTACGCTTTTTATGCCACGTTGAGTGAATGCAGCGATTACAAAGATCGCTGTGTCCCTCAGCTAAAAGAAAAGGCCGGATACCATAAAAAAGGTTGCCGGCCTTTTCTTTTATCTACGCCCAAATGCAGTATGACTTTCCGTCAATATACGCCTGAAAGTAGCATGACTATCCGTATATCTATGCTTGAAAATGGCATTACTGTCCATCTATCTACGCCTGAAAATGGCATTACTGTCCATATATCTACGCCCAAAGGCAGTAGGCTCTTTCGTTTATCTGTACCAAATAAGCAGACCTTTTGTTTGTATGGCTAAAAGTTAGCAAAAGTGTGAATGCTTGGTAAATCGTTAGTAGATTCTTTGTTTTATGCTGCTTATGTACGATCAAGCGCGGGCAATTAAGGCTAAACTGCTCTTTAACAAGGCAATGATGCGGGAAGTAGCAATTGCAGAGTCTAGCTATGAGCTAGCTAAGATCGAGGTGGGTTGAGCTAAGAGAGCTTGTGATGTTTTGGCAGACTAGGTGAGGCTAGGACTTGTCGTGGTGTATAAATAAAAATGCCGCATCAAGTGCGGCATTTTTAAACTGGTAGCTAGTGTGCTACCAGCTTTATAAAAGATATTTAGGCTATGGATTAAACATCCATTGGTGCGCCTTCAATTTCGCTCTTGCCTAACATTAAGAAGACTACGAACATACCAACGGCTGCAACAAGACCGATAATCTGAGCGATAAAGATGTCAACGCCTAAGCCCATGTTTGGCTCGTAGATAATGTAGGTTACACATGCTGCAGAGATGAATGCTGCTGGAATAGAGCAGATTAAGTGCAGCTTGTTACGACGGTAGAGGTATGCAGCTGCAGTCCAGAGCATAATACCGGCGAGTACCTGGTTGGAGAAGCCGAAGTATCTCCAAATGATGTTGAAGTCGATGAATGACAGAGCAATACCAAGTGCGAATAATGGAACTGCGATGTACAGACGCTTAATTGGCTGGGTCTGGTCTAAGTCGAATACTTCAGCGATGGTCAGACGTGCAGCACGGAAAGCGGTATCACCAGAGGTAATTGGCAGAACAATAACACCTAAGATAGCTAAAAGACCACCGAATGAACCCATCAGAACGATAGATGCATCGTAAACAACGGCAGAAGCGGTACCGGCATTAATGGTTGCGTTTAATTCTTCTGGAGATACGTAGAAGGTCATACCAACGGTTGCCCATACGAGACCGATGAAGCCTTCAGCAATCATACCACCGTAGAATACCATGCGGCCTTCGTTCTCAGACTCGATGCAGCGTGCCATCAGAGGAGACTGGGTTGCGTGGAAGCCAGATAATGCACCACAAGCAATGGTGATGAACATTAAAGGCCATAATGGCAGATCAGCAGGATGTGGATTTACGCCCCACTCAGCCCATGAGTAGAACTGATCTGGCATCTTTAAGAATAATGCTGCAGTTACGCCCACGGCCATAACGATAAGGAGTGCACCGAAGATTGGGTAGATTCGGCCGATTAACTTATCGATTGGTACTAAGGTAGCAATGAAGTAGTAAACGAAGATAACGCCAAGCCAGAACAGGAAGTCCAGTGAATCAGGGGTCAGTTTAGCAAGCAGGTTTGCAGGAGAAGTTGCGAATACCACACCTACTAATAAGAGCAGGATAACGGCGAATACGCGCATCAGTTGCTTGAAGAACTTACCTAAGTTGTAGCCTACGATTTGAGGAACGTTAGCGCCCTGGTAACGGACGGATAACATACCACCGAAGTAATCGTGCACTGCACCGGCAAAGATGGAACCTAATACGATCCATAACAGAGCCTGTGGGCCGTATAAAGCACCCATGATAGGGCCGAATACAGGGCCTACGCCTGCAATGTTAAGCAGCTGAATTAACCACAGCTTCCACTTTGGCATGGAAACATAGTCAACACCGTCGAACTTGGTAACAGCTGGTGTCTTACGATTAGGATCAGGTTGGAAAACCTTCTCAACGAACTTGCCGTACAGCCAATAGCCTACTAAAAGGCCAATGGTTGCAATGATAAACCACATATACCTAGGCATTTGTGACTCCTTCCTTAACAAACCTCAACAAACCACAGTCAGGACATAGCAAGATGGAGGTGAGTGTTATATGAGCACTCTTGCCAAAGAAATACTTTGTATATCTTTGGTAAATTACTAAACAAGCAAGTAAAAGTACGCCTTAACTAAGGCGCTTTTAAAAAGCTTGATAGCTGACTGTCATTGTTTTGTTTTGGACAGATACAAGATCATCTTATGGAGGGCAACTAAATAATTAACTGCGCTTTTGCCACAAGATCAAACTGTTCTTCTCTCACCATAGATTAACGCTTAGGTGCAAGCTGTACGCTAGATAGTGAGCAAAGAGCTCCTAAACGGAGGCTAGTCTTTGCTAGACAAAAGATCACCTAATGTCAGTCTAAACCGCATACGATTGTACTGGTTTAAGGAAGATTTGATGCTAAGTTTCTAAGCAAAATGAGTGTTCGCTCTCATTGCTAAAAAATTATCTGGATGTAGATCCCATTTTTCGCACCGTAATTGTCTGATTTGAGGAAATTTGTCAGACAAGCAAGAGTACGTTTTATGTTAACTATATCTCTCGAAAAATGGTATAAAAATCAGCATTTCTCTTTTGATTGTACTGTAAAACTATCGCTAACAACATAATATGGTGCCAATGCAAAATTAGCAGTTTTAGAGACTTGGCTTATGTCTACACATATATGTATGCAAAAGGAAAAGAAACATAAGCGCAGCCTTACCTCTATTGGGTAAATAAAACGTAGAAATGGCCTTGCCTGTATTGGGTAAACAAAACATAGAAATGGCCTTGCCTGTATGGGGCAAACAAAACTTAGGCATCACCTTGTCTGTATTGGGTAAATAAAACGTAGGAATGGCCTTGCCTGTATTGGGCAAACAAAACGTAGGCATGGCATTGTCTGTATTGGGCAAACAAAACGTATTCATGGCCTTGCCTGTATTGGGCAAACAAAACTTAGGCATCACCTTGTCTGTATTGGGTAAAAACTTAAGAGCTGCAAATGTTTGAGTTGAGATCTAAGAGGATGTAGTTCAGCGTATGAAGCTATCAAATTGTGACGACAAGGTATTAATTGAGTAGTGCTATGAGGTTGTTATGAGCTATGGCCTGTTATAGCTATAGATAGTGGGTAAAAGTCTCTATCTGAGAGCTACAGTTTTATTCGTTGATCTGATTACTTGTGAGACAAGTTAAGTGTTTATTTTTATGTCCTCTTCGCAAAACTAGATACGTAAAGGGATTTATCAAAAATCCCATGGTTTAAGCATTTTGCTGTGGTTCATTTGTGATCAAAACTTAAGAAAGTCGTTGCAAATTCGTGTCAGTAAGCATAGACTAATTTGTGCAAGTGTAGGGTAACTATTGTTAGTCACTTCTAGCTTTGTAAGCTTGACCACAAAACTTAAGCAAGGTCAGGTGCAATCATGGTAGAAGAAACATTTATTTACAGTGCGCTTGTAAAGCCGAATGGCAAGAAGACCTGAACATATGGCGCTGCTAGTTACTTTTTCTTAGCAGTGTCATACATGAGGCTAGTCACAATAGGTTGAAGAAGTTCAAGTTAATACCACTTCTTTGGTGACTACTTTTTAACAAAATTGAACGCTATACATCCTCAGGTAGTCATACAACCATGATATATACCTGATACAAATGGGTTTTTCTTACTCATTTGTCAGCTTAAGGTGATGTTTGGCGTACAATACTCAGACACATTTGGTGTAGCGCAGCACGCCGCTATAAGCGCAGTGCTACCTCGACAACAAGTCAGCTTGAACAAAGATAGTTAAAGCATCTCTTTGCTCTGTTTTTAACTCTCTTGTGTCGTGTCAACCAGGTTTCTGGGTTTCTGCGGATTCTTTTGAGAAGCCAAAGCGCTTAAATACATATTATGAGTAAGACTTTAGATACTTTAGAGGTTGGTCAGAGTGGTACTGTGAGTGCAGTTAATGGCCATAATACCTCCCTGCGTCGCAGATTGCTTGATATGGGCTTGACCCCAAACACTCAGGTCAAGATTATGCGCCTCGCTCCTTTGGGTGACCCAATGGAGCTTGAGGTGCGCGGTTATGCCTTAACCATCCGTAAGGATGACGCTAAGCTGATTGAAATCGCCTAATATCAAGGAGCACGAAAACAAATGAGCAAGACTATTGCTTTGATTGGCAATCAAAACTGCGGTAAGACTACCCTGTTTAATTGCATCACCGGTTCTAATCAGTATGTTGGTAACTGGCCTGGTGTAACCCTTGATAAGGTTGCTGGTTTCGTTTCATCACAGAATTTGAAGGTTGTTGACCTTCCTGGTCTTTACTCTCTTTCTCCATATTCACCAGAGGAAATTGTCTCCCGTAATTTCCTTATCGATGGTGATTATGATGTCATCGTTAACTTAGTCGATGCCACCCACCTTGAGCGTTCCTTATCTTTAACTTGTGAAGTCATGACCTTTAAAAGACCAATGGTTATTGCACTTAACATGATGGATAAGGCTGAAAAGTCTAGCATCAAGATCGATACTGCAGCTATGTCTAAGCGTTTAGGCGTACCTGTAGTTGCAATCTCAGCAGCTAATAGCTTTGGTATTGATAAGCTCTTTGAAGCTATTGAAAACGCCTCTGTTCCATCAGCCGTGATTTATGATGAGGCTTTAGAGCAGTCTATTGCGTCAGTTGCTTCAGAGCTTAAGAATGAATCTAATGCAGGTAACAGCCGCTTTGCTGCCATGTCTTTACTGCAAAATGATAAAGCCTATATGCAGCAGTATAAGAACAATGAAGCTGAGCTAGGCATCATTAATCGTGAGATCTTAAACCTTGAGAAGAAGTACTCTACTGATGTTGAATCTCTGATTGCTCAAGAGCGCTATAGCTTTATTGATAGCGTAATTGCACAGTGCGTAGTAAAGGGCAAAGGTATCTACAATGACATCTCACGTAAGATCGATAATGTAGTAACTCACCGTTATTTAGGTATACCAATCTTCATCGGCGTAGTATGGATGGTTTACTACTTAGCAGTAAGCACCATTGGTACTATGGGTACTGATTATGCCAACGATGTGCTCTTTGGTACTTATGCTACTGAAGCAGCTACTTCTTTAATGGAAAGCATCTCTGCTCCTGAGTGGCTCTCTGGTTTAGTAGTTGACGGTATTATTGGCGGTGTTGGCGCTGTTTTAGGTTTCGTACCTCAAATGATCGTTCTCTTTGCTCTTTTATCTATGCTTGAGCAAAGCGGTTATATGACTCGCGTAGCCTTCGTGCTTGACCGTGTCTTCCGTCACTTCGGTCTTTCTGGTCGTTGCTTCATTCCAATGGTAGTTGCCTCTGGTTGCGGTGTGCCAGCTATTATGGCTACTAATAACATTGATAACATCAATGAGAAGCGCATTACCATTATTACCACTACCTTTGTACCATGCTCAGCTAAGCTCCCAATCTTAGCTATGATTGCAGCTGCATTCTTCCCTGAGTCAACCTTTGTTGCTCCTGCAGTTTACTTCTTAGCTATCTTCAGCATTGGCTTTACTGCATACATCTTAAAGAAAGATACTGCTTTTAAAGAGGAAGTATCTCCATTTGTTCTTGAGATGCCAAACTACAATATGCCAAAGCTGCGTAACGTATTTCGTTCAACTTACGAGCGCTGCCGTGCATTCGTTATCAAGGCCGGTACCGTAATTTTTGCAACCGTAGTAGTAATCTGGTTCTTATCTAACTTCAACTTCACTTCTGATGGTTTCGGTATGGTTGAGGTTAATGATTCCATTCTGGCTGCTATCGGTTCAGCTATCGCTTTCATCTTTATTCCACTTGGCTTTGCATCCTGGCAGGCTTCAGTATCCGTTATCACTGGTCTTCTTGCTAAGGAGAACGTGGTTGGTACTTTAGCTGTGCTGCTTGGCTTAGGCGAGGTTGCTGAGAATGATGCTTCATTAGGCGCTGCATTAAATGCTGAGTTCTCAACTTCAGCTGCAGCCATGGCTTTCTTAGCTTTTAACCTGTTCTCAACTCCATGTATCGCAGCTTTAGGTGCAATGCGTCGTCAGCTTAAGAGCCCACGTCTGTTTACCTTTGCTGTTGTTTACATGCTTGCCTTCGCTTATGGCCTTGCCATGGTAATCTACCAGCTTGGTGGCTTTATCACTGGTCAGGTAGGCTTTGGCCCAGGTACTGTGGTAGCAGGTGTGATTGTGCTAGTTGCTCTGTATTTAGTGTTCCGTCCAGAGCGTAAGGCACGTACTTCCATTCAGATTCCTGTAAAGCAGATCTAGATGTTTAGGTAGTAAGCAAAAAACTGTTAGCTACCTAAAACAAAATTCAATCCCTGAGTAGAGTTTTTAATCAAAAGTTCATTGCTTAGGTTCCTCAAATGCCAGTACAGCACTAGGTTGTCCTGGCATTTTTTATGTGTAGTATCTTAGGCTAAAAATGCTAAGAGCCATTAACAGATATTGGCAACTAAATTTGGTTCGTACCTCACATCACGAGGGTAAGCTTGAGTAGTCTCATATATAGACTCTAGCTTTTTGCTAGACCTCATACACAACATAAAGACTACCAATCTATCTTTGCAATTTGCCTTTTTATCGCATGCGTTTGTTGAGATTGTTCGTCGCTTTTATCTAAGACCCTTGTGTTTTGGTTCTAGCTTAGTCAAAATAGCAGCATTGAATTATTGGGAGTCGATTACATGTTTAACATGAACAATATGATGAAGCAGGCTCAAATGCTTCAGGAGCGTATGGCCAAGGCTCAAGAAGAGGCAGCAGCCTTAGAGTGCACCGGTGAGTCAGGAGCTGGTTTAGTTAAGGTTACCGTTAACGGTCGTCACGAAGTTCGTCGTGTTGAAATCGCCGATTCTTTATTTGAAGGCGAAATCGACAAGGAAATGATCGAAGATCTGATTGCTGCAGCTTGCAACGATGCTAGCCGTCGTGTTGAGGAAGAGAGCAAGGCTGTTATGTCAAAGGTTACCGCTGGTATCCCTCTGCCACCAGGCATGAAGCTTCCTTTCTAAAGTTTCGTCCATCATTTGATGTACGTACGGATACTGTTGTCATATAAGTAGACAGCATTGAGTATCATCAAGCCCGGTGATCCGTAATCAGGAAACCGGGTTTTGTTTTTTAAGAAGTTACAAGATGTCATCATCCGCTCAATTGGACAAGCTTATCAAAGCACTGCAAATACAGCCAGGCATTGGTCATCGTTCAGCCACACGTATTGCCTATAATCTTCTCGACAGACGTAGACAGGCCGCAGTTGAATTAGGCCAGGTACTAATCGAGTCAATGAACAATATCAAGCTCTGTAGCTGTTGCCGTAATTACTCAGATAATGATCTGTGTAATTTATGCGCCTCAGAGGAGCGTCATAAGGCAAGATCTCTGTGCGTGGTTGAAAGTCCATCTGATGTTGAGGCCATTGAGAATAGTAATAACTTCTTTGGTCTGTACTTCGTATTACACGGCCATTTATCTCCAATCGATGGAGTTGGTGCTAAAGAGTTAGGCTTATATCAGCTCGATCAGCTGCTTGCGCAAAACAAGTTTGATGAGATGATCTTAGCTACCAACCCAACTGTTGAGGGTGATGCAACTGCATCCTTTATTGCCTCGATGGCTAAGCACCACAACATACAAAAGATCTCCAAGATCGCCTCAGGCGTTCCATTAGGCGGTGATCTTGATAACGTCGACCAAAAGACTCTCGGTTCAGCTCTCATGAACCGCCGCCCATACGAGTCCTAAAGATCGCACACGAGCCATGGCGATCTCATGCCATGGCCATAGCCATGCCATGATCTAGGCACATTCTCACTCCACTTACATGCTAAAGCCATGCTGCGATCTTAAATAGACTATCAATGCATACACTGGCATATGCTTAAGTCATGATCTTGCATAGGCACATGCTTAAGTCATGATCTGGCGAAGGCATATGCTTAAGTCATGAGCTTGCATAGGCACATGCTCAAGTCATGATCTTTTGAGCTAGCAACACAATCAACTAGCTCATGTAAATGCAAGATCGTACACACCTCGCCTGTTAATTGCTCTGCATGCGCTAAAGCATGCTTGTCTTCAAAAGCCTAATAGCTACCTGAATCTATTAGCATGACTGCACATACAGCAGTGCCGCGATCCTCAGCTGAAGGGGGATCTTTTTAAATAAGATCAGACATTGGCAGCTCACCACCTTTAAGTTAATTGTTCTTGGCATTAATTACTTCTATGAGGTGCTCGACCATTGATAAATTTGGCTGATGGTGGGTATTTTGTGTGGCGTGAAGTGAAAAAAAGTTTAGTGATGCACTTGAAAGTGTAACAAGCTGTCCCCATATATCTTTCAAACAGCAAGACACCGTTTGTTGATGGCGTTTGATGAGCGTTTTGCTGGTCTTTATGACACAAAAGCCGAACTTAAAAAATTAACGCTTATGACGGTTAGATGTGCTTTGGGAGAATTTTTTAAATGTCAGCTACTGTACACGGCTTTCAGACCGAAGTTACCAAGCTTTTAAACTTACTGGCCCACTCTCTTTACTCAAACAAAGAGGTATTCCTGCGCGAGCTTATTTCTAATGCATCTGATGCTATCGATAAGCTGCACTTCATGTCCCTGACAAATCCAGATCTCATCAAGGAAGATCCAGATTTTAAGATCCGTCTGCGTGCTGACAAGGACACCGGTACTTTAACCATTTCTGACAATGGTTTAGGTATGACCTTAGAAGAGGCTAATGCCAACTTAGGTACCATTGCTAAGTCTGGTACTGAAGAGTTCGTCAAGAACCTCTCTGGCGATCAAGCTAAGGACTCACAGTTAATCGGCCAGTTCGGTGTTGGTTTCTACTCTGCTTTCATCGTTGCAGATCAGGTTACCGTAATTTCACGTAGCGCTAATGCCTCTGCTGATGAGGGTGTTCGCTGGTTCTCTACTGGTAATGGCAGCTTTGAGTCAGAGAACATTAATGTACCTAACCGTGGTACCTCTATCGTTCTGCACTTAAAGGATAGCGAGAAAGAGTTCTTAGACTCTTGGACCTTACGTCAGGCTATCACTAAGTACTCTGACCACATCTCTACTCCTGTTGAGCTTTATGACAGTGTTTATGAAGAGAATAAGGATGAGGGTGAGAGCGCAGAGGGTGAGAAGAAAGAGCCTACTCAGACTTTCAAGTATGTTCAGGTTAATGACGCTAAGGCTCTGTGGACTCGTTCTCCAAAAGACATCACTGATGAAGAGTATCAGAACTTCTACAAGCACTCCTTTACTGACTATGCAGATGCTTTAACCTGGTCTCATAACAAGGTTGAAGGTGAGCTTGAGTACACCTCATTACTCTACATCCCATCAGTAGCTCCAATGAACCTGATGATGCGTGACAATCACAGCTCCATCAAGCTGTATGTACAGCGCGTATTCATCATGGATGAGGATGAGCAGTTTATTCCTCAGTACTTACGCTTTATGCGCGGCTTAGTTGATACTAATGCTCTGCCATTAAACGTAAGCCGTGAGCTCTTACAAGAGAGCAAGGTATCTCGTAAGTTAAAGAGCGCTATTACTAAGCGTTCCTTAAGCCTCATCGAGAAGTTAAGTGCAGACAAAGAGAAGTATGCAAAGTTTGTTGCTGCTTTCAATGACGTACTTAAAGAGGGTGTTTCTGACGATCACGAGAACCGCAACAAGGTCTTAAAGCTGATTCGTTTTGCTTCTACCCATGACACTGCAGCAAGTTGCAATGTTTCCTTAGACGAGTACATCTCTCGTATGAAGGAAGGTCAGAAGAACATCTACTACCTGTGCGCTGATGATTATGATAAGGCCGTAAACTCTTCATACTTAGAGCGTTTAAAGGCTAAGGATATCGAAGTTCTGCTCTTATGGAAGCAGCCTATCGATCAGTGGATGTGCTCATTCTTAAATGAGTACGAGGGCAAGAAGTTCATCTCCGTAACTGCAGCAGACCTTGAGCTTGGCGATCTTGAAGATGCCGCTGAGAAGGAGAAGCAAGAGCAGTTCCGTAAGGACAACGAGGATCTCGTAAAGCGCTTTAAGGAAGCTTTAGGCGATAGCGTTGAAGATGTTCGTGTTGCTAGCTCCTTAACTGAGTCTCCAGCTTGCTTAGTTCAGTCTGCAGCCGGTGCAGGCTTTAGCCGTCAGATGCGCTTCATTGCTAAGATGCAGGGCACTGAGTTACCTGACGAGAAGTACATCATGGAGATCAATCCAGATCACGAGATCGTTAAGGAAGCTTATAGCGAGATTGATGAGACTATATTTAAGGATTGGGCAAAGCTCATCTTTATGCAGGCAACTCTTGCTGATGAGGGTACCTTAAAGAACCCACGCGAGTTCGTATCTTTAATGAACAAGATGATGCTCAAGCGTAAGACTGTAGCTACTGGCTTAGAGGCTTAATGACTAGCTTAAGCTAAATACAGTTGCCTTTTGGCATCAAAAAATAAAGGCCATAAGTACCACTCTACTTATGGCCTTTGTCGTATTTATGGCCGCACTTGCCTCATCAAGCTCAAGCTCAAGCTCAAGCTATAGCGCTTGCGTCTGCTCCGCTCATGGCTCAACGCTCTTATTTATAGCCCACCTTTGGGCATACAGCTATAAAGCCGCCATAGTTTAGTGGTTAAGATCTAGCAGGCCTTCATACTTTAGCGGCAAAGATATAGCAAGCCGCCATCCTCTAGCGGCTAAGCGCTAGCGCTCCTACATGCTATTAGCGAGTGGCGTACATATAGCGATGCAAGTTTCGTTTTGGTGCGTATGCAAGATATCTTGTATAATGCATGATTATCAGATTACTTTTAACAGCAGGAGCTATCATGCGCATTATTCTGTTAGGCCCACCAGGCGCTGGTAAGGGTACCCAAGCTCAGACTTTAACCAAGGCATTCTCCATTCCACAGATCTCCACTGGCGATATGCTGCGTGCTGCTATCAAGGAAGGCACTCCATTAGGTTTACAAGCTAAGGCTGTAATGGATGCAGGCAAGCTTGTATCTGATGAGATCATCATTGGCCTGGTAAAAGAGCGTATTGCTGCTGATGATTGCAAGAACGGTTTCTTATTTGACGGCTTCCCACGTACCATCCCACAGGCTGAGGCTTTAGTTGAGGCTGGCATCGAGATTGATGGCGTTGTAGAGCTGCAGGTTCCTGATGAGAAGATCGTTAAGCGTATGTCAGGCCGTCGCGTACACTTAGCCTCTGGCCGTACTTACCACATCGTCTACAACCCACCAAAGGTTGAAGGCAAGGATGACGTAACTGGTGAAGACCTCGTAATCCGTGCTGATGACGAAGAGGCAACTGTACGTTCACGTCTTGAGGTTTACCACAACCAGACCGAGCCTCTCGTAGCTTTCTACAAGAAGCTTGCATCTGAGGGTAAGACTTATTACTTAGCTTTAGACGGTGATCGCCCTGTTGAGACCATCGCTCAGGAAATGGTTGACTCTCTGAACGCTAACGCCAAGAAGTAATTGGTAATTATCGTTTTGTGCTCTAAGGTGATTACAAATAGCGCTGCTATATAAGAAAGTACTTAAGGTACAGCTTAACAGCGCATCATCGCCGACTTGAGAGCCATAAAATAGGGCTGCCACTATGGCAGCCTTATTGTTGCAAGCAGCTAATGTAAGTTTTACTAAAGTATTTAACGGCAGCCATGTTTATATTTGAGTATTGCTGCCGTTAGGTATTTGGCCATCGTACACAGCAAAGTTAAGATGTGTATGGGCAAAAGGAGTTTTTAGATGCATCACTCTCTATCATTATGGCGCTCTATTTGCGCAGCATCCGTATTAGCTACTGTTTGTGCAGGTGTAACCTATGCTGATGACAACTTAGATAAAGTGGCTGTTCATGCAGAGAAAGATGATGTTACTGCACAAGATTACTCCCAAAACATTCCATGCCCACCATTTTGGAGTGTTCAGCCTAATCCAAGCATGGATAACTCATTATCTTATGTACACGAGTCTGGTTCTATTGCAGTAAGCGTTACTTATATTGCTGATAAGTCTGGCTCTCAAGTAAGTGCTGAGACTTTCTCACGCGTAGCAGCTGAGCAGATGAATTGCACTTTGCCAGTAAGATCCAACATCTTAAAGAAAGCTTGGGCCTTTAATTGCGATGATGATATCGAAGCCCTTGTTTATGGTGAGCCTGGCAACTTAGTACTCCTTAGCATCTCAGGACGTAATGACGATACTGAAAGCTATTTCGAGTCTTTTATCTCATTCCTGTCTTATCAAGCTAGTTCACGCTAATGTAGCTAGAAGCATATGCTTAGCTTGCGCTAGTTATTAGCTTATGAGCATATACTTAGCTCGTGCTAGAGCTTATAAGCATATGCTTAGCTTGAGCGAGATCTTATAAGCATTCACATGAGCACCTGCCTTAGCAGATGAGTGATTTCCTTTATAGGACTTTGACTCTCGACGCTAAGAGCATGTGTTCCCCGCCTTTTATACACGAATCTGCTTCAAGTGTTAAGACAATGACAGCAGATGCGTGCACCTCTATTCAAGCAAATCTCATTTAGCACTATCTAAGTGATTAACGTAAGTCTCTTATTTAGCTATCTTCAATTGGCTTGTGCATGATGGGCTTATATGCACGTGCAAGAGATTCTTCAAAAGCATTAGTACACTATTGTGCCTTAAGTAATCTATCAAAACTAAAGTACAGTGGATACATAATGATTTGTGTTTAGACAGATCGCTTGTATTGATATGCATGCACTCTTTAGTGCCAGAAAAGAATAGGGAATCCTATTTTTACGTAGTTATGTTTGAAAAAGCGCTTAAAATGGGGATATATCTATCATATAGCTCACAGAAAAAGGCCATATCCTGCATGCTGTGCTAAGATAACAGTGAACTAGTATTTTTGATATTGCTTTTGTTGTAATAAGGTATGTGAGAGATTTTTTAGCTCTCAAAACCTTTAGATCAAAATATTGTTAGACAAAGATAGCTTTAAGCTTATTGAAAGCTTTATCTAAGCCTAACTATTGATTGGTATATTTAGTTTGAGTCTTGCTAGGCTCGTAGGCTTGTTTTAATACCTTAATTGAGTACTTGGTAGCTTGCGTGTTTTGCTCGTCTCTAGCGATTTATACATGGTTTGATTTTATAACAGTATCTTCAGCATAAGGGGAATACATTCAAACATACTCGTTAGCATCATAAGTACATGGTTCTCAATTACTGCATGCTAAAAAGTGCTCTTACGTAAAGCTGTTAATTAAGCGGAGCTTATAAGTATTTTCTAAGTCAAGTTGTCAATTTGAGATGTAGATGTAGCGACCTAAAGTTACGATAACTGTCATGTTCTATGATGAATTTTCAATCTCTTAAAGTGCAGAGTAATTAAAGAAGAACTTACGAAGGAGTGAAGCGCTTGCAAGCTCATCTTTAAAGTAGCTTAATTGCGCCAATAGTGTATGGCTTCATCGAACGGTATTACTAATACAGCGTCTCTATTTGCTTCTGATGATAATGACAATCAGAAAGCTAAGGGTTCATTGTATTCTGCTAAGCGCAGTACAGTACTACTCATCGACAATGATGAGTTGGTATGTATTAGTTTTCGCCGTAAGCTAGTCAATGAAGGTTACAAGTGCTTTGAGGCTAGCAATACCAAGCAAGCACTTAGAACTGCAGCTTCTACACAGCCTGATGTTATCCTCTTTAACATCGATATCACCGAAGACAACGGTATGGAGATCTTAGCCACCATCCGTGCATACTCTAAGGTTCCAGTAATTGTTCTTTCAAGCAAAGATGATGAAAAAGCAAAGCTTGCCATCCTTGAGGCTGGTGCTGACGATTTTGTAAAGAAGCCTTTTGGCGATCGCGAGCTCATGGCGCGTATTCGCGCACGTTTGAGAAGACGCGTTATTCCTAAAGATCACAGTGATATTACCAATGAGATTGTGCTTGGTAATGTCCACATTGATTTGCATACTGGTGAGCTGTTAAAAAATGGCAACCCTGTACACTTAACTAAGCTTGAAAAGCGCCTCTTCCACATCCTTTTAAATGAGCGAGGTAAGGTCTTATCTACTAAGTACTTAACCGAGCAGGTATGGGGCCCTAACAGCGATAATGGCAATCACCTGCGTATCGTTATTTATAACCTGCGTCTTAAGCTCGAAGACGAGCCCAAGGCTCCTCAGCTCATCATTACTGAAACTGGTGAAGGCTATCGCCTCAATGGCTAGCATCTGAATGACTGCGGCTAATGGGCAGCAATTCAATGCCTACAGCTAATGGCTAGCAATTCCATGCATGCAGCTAATAGCTAGCGGCTAAGATTTAGCAGCATAGCCAATAATCTTAGGCTCACTATCGCGTGTGCCATTAAGCTTTCAAGACCATTTAAATCAAAATACGCTATCTCACCCAAGCAGTGCATATCATCCGGCGTCTCCTAGCCATCCCAGCGCCTCTGCTGTCTTTGAATGAGATGCAGTTTGGTTCGAACCTTTTCTTAATGATCCTTGCTTTGTGATCTTTCGTTAAGTCAGAAAGTGGTGATATAGCAATGTGATTGTTAGGATGAGTATGCTCAAAGTGATTTGCATGCAAATGTGTTTTTATTGTCGCATGTAAATGTTTCATTGCAGTTACATAAGCGCATCTTATCAACGTAAACGCGCAAAGCCTTATTCGACGTGGATTTACGCATTAATATGTAGCTTTTTGTAAAGATGATAATCTGTATCATATTGTGTAAACGTTTACATTTTGCGCATCGTCGCATTTTCAAAACATAAGGTCTTTTTGCAATATCTCTCTTTGCTAAACTCTAGCGCGTCATCAGCGGACAGCACTTTATGTTACGTCACTTTAGATTGTGACTCCTCGTAATTAAGTTCTTTCCGACGTAGTTGTTAATCGACTACGCACTGGTAAATCTGTAGAGAACAAAACCTATAGCATCTAGTTCAATCTAGCACCACTGAGTGTGAAACAATCTCAACTCTTCTTGTCTTTGCTTCTTCTTTCAGTAGCGTCCTCAGGCTATTTCTTTTGCTATCTGGTATGAGCTTTAGTGCACTAGCTATATCTATCTAATTCATTATTTTGTGTGGTTTGGCTTATTAAAGTATGAATTATGTAGATACCTAAAACTAATGGCGCTTATCTATCTTTGCAGAATGGTTTACTGATGATTTAAAACAGGATTTTGGTGTGTGGGCTGTACTCAAGTCACTATAGCTACCACTCGCATTTAGCATTAAAACTAGGTAGATACCTCCTTAATGCTTAAAGCTTTATTGATAACACTGTAGCTACATACATGAGTGTAGAAGTACATGTAAGGAGTTTTAGGTGAGCACTTTTGATTCAGGCTTAGACGTCTTGGGTGAGGCTCAACAATTCGTCGATGATTTATCTCCTGATGGTCACGGCGTTCTTATTGACCAGCATTATTTAGAGCTGCTAGCAGTACAGTATCCAACACGCGTTGACGCATTCTCTGAGATCATCAACTTACAGGCTATCTTAAATCTGCCTAAAGGTACTGAGCACTTCATTAGTGACCTGCATGGTGAGTACGAGGCATTCTGCCACATCATCAATAGCTGCTCAGGTGTTATTCACGATAAGGTTGAAGAGCTCTTTGATATGAGCAAAGAAGAAAAAGCAGCCTTATGCTCCCTTATCTACTACCCACGTGAAGTTCTGCGTTTAAAGCGCTCCCGTAACGAACTTAACGAGCAGTGGTACCGCGAGACACTCTTAAAGCTTATCAAGCTGTGTAAGTACATGTCTGCAAAGTACACTCGTTCAAAGGTTAGAAAGGCCATTAATCAGAACTACAGCTACATCATCGATGAGCTCTTACACGCCCAGAATGATGAAGAGCATAGCCGTTCTATCTACCACAAAGCGATTATTAACACTATCTTACAGACTCGCTCTGCACGCCACTTCTTATACTCATTATGTGCACTGTCAAAGCGTCTTGCTGTTGACCATCTGCATGTAGTTGGTGACGTATACGATCGTGGTCCAAACCCAGATCGCATCATGTCCATGTTAATGGATTACCACAGCATCGACATTCAGTGGGGTAACCACGATATCCTGTGGATGGGTGCAGCTTTAGGCTCTGAGGTCTGTATCGCTACAGTTTTACGTAACAACGTTAACTACTTCAACTATGGCCTGCTTGAGTCTGCATACTCAATCTCTTTACGAAAGCTTGCCGACTTTGCTCAGAAGACTTACTCCTATCCGGTCAAGGAGAGATCAAATGGTGCTGCTTGCTCATTAGTTGGCAACGTCCATGTTGATAATAGCCACTGCGATGGCCGTGGTGCAGATAGCGATGAAGAATATGAGCAGATGGTAAATGCCGTTGAGGACGAAACTCGTGCCAAGATGGTTAAGGCAATTACCGTTATTGCACTGAAGTTACAAGGTCAGCTCATTAAGCGTAATCCTGAGTTCCATATGGAAGATCGTCTCCTTATGGACAAGATGGATCTTAAGAATGGCACTGTAACTATTGAGGGTAAGGTATACAATCTCAACACTACAGAGCTGCCAACAATCAATCCTGATGATCCTTTTGCTTTAAGCCGCGAAGAGGCTTACTTAATGGAGTCCATTAAGGAGTCTTTTGCTAAGTCTAAAGAATTACAGCGTGAGGTTGCATTCCTCTTTAACGTTGGATCTATGTACAAGTGCTACAACGGTAACTTACTCTTCCATGGCTGCGTACCAATGACTGAGGATGGTAACTTCCGTCCAGTTGATGTTGGTGGTAAGACTCTGCAGGGTAAGGCTTACTTCGATCACTGCGATAAGGTCGCTCGTCGTGCTTTTGCACTGCGCGATCGTAAGAGCTTAGACTTCATGTACTACATGTGGTGTGGCTTTAACAGCCCATTATCCGGCCGTACTATGAAGCCATTTGAGCGTTACTTCATTGATGACAAGACTTCCCACAAGGAGCCAAAAGATCCGTACTACACCCACTATCACAAGGAAGAAGTAGCACGCATGATCTTAGAAGAGTTTGGTCTTGATCCAAACACTGGTCACATCATCAATGGTCACACTCCAATTCGTGTTAACAAGGGTGAAAGCCCAGTACGCGCCAATGGTCGTGTGTTCGTAATCGATGGTGGTCTGTGCAAGGCTTACCATAACACCACTGGTATTGCTGGCTATACTCTGATCTCTACTAGCCGTGGTATTACCTTCAAGGCTCACACTCCATTTGAAAGCTGTGAGAAGGCAGTAGCTGAGAACGTAGACATTAACTCAGATGTAACTTTAGTTGAGAAGTTTGATGAGCGTCGTTTAGTTGCAGATACTGATAATGGCATCAAGATCCGCACTACCATCAAGGAACTCGAGGCTCTGTTACATGCCTACGTAACTGGCACCATTGCTGAAAAAACACAGCACTAAACAAACATACTCACTTACTCAATACTGCTGCAGCGTAGCAGCAGTATCACCAAGCACGACAGCTAGATATCAAGCATCCAAGAGCTCTTAGATGCGGTGAGCGGTGATCTTATAAAACAGCATTCAGAGATCTTTATCGGCTGCATACCTACTGATCTTGGGTCATGATAGCGAGCTAAATGAGCAGCATGAGAGTGCTATTAGAATGCATCTTAAGCATGCTATGGGCTAGCACCTCAAGCGTGCTATCAGAAGGTAGCACAAACATGCTTTTGAAAAGCATCACAAGCTCTGATCTAGGTAGCTTTGATAGCTTTGAGTAAGTTAAGCGATTTTCGGCAAAGTATCGCAGCAGCATCGAATACTTCTGCAACCGTGTTTGCGGCTGTTAGATACTTTGCAACCTAAGTTTAAGCGCCAAGCAATTCTCCAGGCTTGCGCAGATTTTTAGCAGCTCTCGCTTCTATTAATCGCACCTCTTTTAGCTGCGAAATGCAGCTTTACTGATTACAGTGTTATGTAGACCAGCGGGAAGATATCACCGCTGGTTCTTCTTTACATAAAAGCACTCTATTTTTCCCTCTAACGCTACGCTCAATAGCGCTCTATCTCCCCCTCTACCGCTCCACTCAATAGCTTATATATCGTCATCGATAATCTATGCATTGCAGCTGATATCTGCAGTAGATGCTGCAGTTGCTTCGCGTGCGGTGCTGCATTCACAAGCTATCCTTGCATTATTCTCTCTTTGCAAAAGCATTTAACAGTGATTTTGCCCTTGGTAAGCTGCAAGATTCCGCAAGAACTCAACATCTTGTGGCTTAGTAGGCAGAGCCATTGCTGCGCAAAAAAGTATTTAAATGGCTTATTTATCGAGCTTTTGAGGGCGTTGCTTAGTGTCGTTGGACGGCATGTTGTCACGATCTATTGGAGGAAATAATTAGGTTGTAGCAATTTGTGGAGTAAATTTTCATGCTGTGGCTCTCTTTGAGAGGATGATTCTGCTCGATTGAAGAGGCTATTTTGAGCCAAATTGCTAATGATGTATAAGTAAAACTTATGGAATTTATGTAAAAACAGTTAGTTTAGACTAACTTGGATGTTTTGCAAAAATTGCTCACTTTTAATCATAAATGAAAGTCAGCTTAACTGTGTAGCAAGATTAATCATCAAAAGCATATATAAGGGAAATATTTGCAAAGTGTGTACTTGTACACTTGTATATAAGATGTTTTTAGTGCCATCGGTATTTGTAATCAAAAATGATAGCTAAGGAAAAATTTTTTAATTGGTTTTTGTGTTCAATTTGTTAAGGATGATGGCTATTTGAGGCATCGCATTATGTTGTTTAAAAGTGTAATAAATGCGATAAATATCAGCTTTATGGATAGTGTTAGCTACAAGTAATTATTAAACTTAATTTATTAAAGGAGTTACTTAATTAAAGGATTTATCAAAGAGGGGGTTTTGAGGGTGAAATGTGCTGATCTTTGATGCTGATAAGTGGTGAAAAATATTTTCACGAAGTGCTTATATCCGCCATTTGTAATGGGGTTGGGCTTGCGGGGGAGGGCAAAATAATAAGTTTACAAACAGCTAGAAGAGGTCTCTTGTTAAGATCTTGTGATCTTAGTGATAAATATGGTTAAAAGCTGATGTATATGCGATTTGTGAGGTGTTTTGAGGCTTTTGCACAAGTAACTAAAAAAATGCTTGATTTGCATGTTTTGATTGTTTTTTGTCAAGTACAGGAGAATAATGAACCCATAGTTTTGATTTGGTTCACAAAATTGTTGACGTTAGTTGAGAGTCTTTAGCAAATTGCTCCAAATGGATGCAAAACCTCAAGCTAAGTGCTTGAGTCTCAACAGTCAGGTTTTCGTGTTTAAAGTTGACCGATATGGTGGTGTGAAATTGCACACTACAACTTGCAAGCTACCAAGGTTGCTAGTGTAGGTCGCTAAATTGTCGCAACACTTTGTGAACTGTTAAAAGATCTAAGTTTCTGTACTTCTCACAGGAGATTTTTATGAGAACAGAATGGCGTGGTTTTAAGGGCACTCACTGGGTTGACGAGATTGATGTTCGTGACTTTATTCAGAACAACTACACTCAGTACAACGGCGATGAGTCCTTCTTAGCTCCAGCTACCGATAACACCGATAAGCTCTGGGGCCTGTTACAGGATCTGCAGAAGCAAGAGCGTGCAAAGGGTGGCGTTCTCGATATGGAAACTGAGATCGTTTCAAGCATCAACGCTTACGGTCCAGGCTACATTGGCGAAGGCACCAAGGATCTTGAGAAGGTTGTTGGTTTACAGACTGACAAGCCTTTAAAGCGTGCTTTCATGCCATACGGTGGTATCAAGATGGCCCAGGAGGCTTGCACCACCTACGGTTACACCCCAAATCCAAAGTACGAGCAAATCTTCAACGAGTATCGTAAGACCCACAACCAGGGTGTATTCGATGCTTACACTCCAGAGATGCGTGCTGCTCGTAAGAACAAGATCATTACTGGTCTTCCAGATACTTATGGCCGTGGCCGTATCGTTGGTGA
Source organism: Anaerobiospirillum succiniciproducens DSM 6400 (assembly GCF_000482845.1). GTDB lineage: Bacteria > Pseudomonadota > Gammaproteobacteria > Enterobacterales > Succinivibrionaceae > Anaerobiospirillum > Anaerobiospirillum succiniciproducens. Next base: position 24,874 of record NZ_AXWV01000028.1, on the reverse strand, counting down.
CTACCGTCGTGTTGCTTTATACGGTATCGACTTCTTAATCGCTAAGAAGAAGGAAGACTTATCTTTATGCGGTTGCGGCATCATGACCGACGACATCATTCGTCAGCGTGAAGAGATCTCCGAGCAGATCCGTGCTTTAGCTGCAATGAAGGAGATGGCTGCTACTTACGGTTACGACATTTCTGGCCCAGCTCAGAATGCTCGTGAGGCCTTCCAGTGGTTATACTTCGGCTACTTAGCTGCTATCAAGACCCAGAACGGCGCTGCTATGTCCGTAGGTCGTATCGCTACCTTCCTGGACATCTACATTGAGCGTGATCTCAACGAGGGTACCTTAACTGAGTCTGAGGCTCAGGAGCTCGTTGACCACATCGTTATGAAGTTCCGTATGGTCAAGTTTGCCCGTATCCCTTCATACAACCAGCTCTTCTCAGGCGATCCAGTATGGGCTACCTTAGAGATGGCAGGCTTAGGCATGGACGGCCGTTCAATGGTTACCAAGAACGACTTCCGCTTCCTGCACACCTTAGAGAACATGGGCCCAGCTCCAGAGCCTAACTTAACTGTTCTGTACTCCAAGAACCTGCCACAGGGCTTCCGCGATTACTCAGCTAAGATCTCTATCCTGACCTCTTCTGTTCAGTACGAGAACGACGACGTAATGCGTCCAATCTGGGGCGATGATTACTCCATCTGCTGCTGCGTATCTGCAACTGAGACCGGTAAGGAAATGCAGTTCTTCGGTGCACGTGCTAACCTCGCTAAGTGCATGCTTTACGCAATCAACGGCGGTGTTGACGAGAAGTCATTAGTTCAGGTTGGTCCTAAGTACCGTCCAATCACCTCCGAGTACCTCGACTTTGATGAGGTTATGGAGCGTTACGATGTTATGATGGATTGGCTTGCAGGCCTGTACGTAAACGTACTGAACCTCATCCACTTCATGCACGACAAGTACTTCTACGAGGCTGCTGAGATGGCCCTCATCGATACCGATGTACGTCGTACCTTCGCAACTGGTATCGCTGGCTTCTCACACGTGGTTGACTCCCTGTGCGCTATCAAGTACGCCAAGGTTAAGTGCATCCGCAACGAGCAGGGTGTTGTAGTTGACTACGAGACCACCGGTGACTTCCCACGCTACGGTAACGATGATGACCGTGCTGATGAGATGGCAGTTTGGTTATTAAAGACCTTCTTAAACAAGATCAAGAAGTACCACACTTACCGTAACTCTGAGCCAACCACCTCTATCTTAACCATTACTTCTAACGTGGTTTATGGTAAGGCAACTGGTTCATTACCTGATGGCCGTAAGGCTGGCGAGCCTTTAGCTCCAGGTGCTAACCCATCATATGGTGCTGAGAAGTCTGGCTTATTAGCCTCCTTAAACTCTGTAGCTAAGCTCCCATACGAGTACGCTTTAGACGGTATCTCTAACACCCAGACCATCTCTCCAGATGCTTTAGGTCACGACTTAGGCGAGCGTACCAACAAGCTCGTACAGGTAATGGATGGCTACTTCGAGCAGGGTGCACACCACCTGAACGTTAACGTATTCGGTACTGAGAAGCTCATCGACGCTATGGAGCACCCAGAGAAGCCTGAGTACGCAAACTTCACCATCCGTGTATCTGGCTACGCTGTTAAGTTCATCGACTTAACCCATGAGCAGCAGTTAGACGTTATTGCACGTACTTGCCATAAGAGCATGTAATTCAACTCTAATGTTGATTTAGTGCAAGCAAGGCTTAATTTAGCCTAAAAAAGGGCGGCCACTTGGCCGCCTTTTTTATGGCTAGCGCAAATGCAAAATAAGCCTACTGAATTACTCACAAGACAATAACAAGCTCAGTACACGTAAGCAGGCAAGCGGCTAGTAACTAGCAAGCCCAAAGAGCAAGACAGTCAGGTATTAGCCTAACCATCCACTTACTTACTTGCTTGATGCAAGTAATGCTAAGATAAGTTTTTCTTGATTTGCCCGTACCTAGGCAGTAGTTATTGATATCTTCATCGCCTAAGTTGGATAACTCCATATCCGATGTTGGTATCACCATAGTCGAAGCTGGATAACTCCAATACGATGTGGGATAACTTCATCGCCGATCGGTAATAACTCCATATCCGATGTTGGATAACACCCTCGCCGCAGTTTTGGTAAATCAAGAAGAATTTGCTCAGCAGCAGTTCTTTAGATCTGGATTTGTTCACGCTACTTATTTCATGCAAACTACTTAAAGTTAGTGCAAAGAGATTTAGCAAGGGTCTTTTTGCTTTGCGTGCAATAGTATTTCAAGAGGCTAATGTCGCTATGGCATTGGTCCATGTTTTGGCCGTTGGATGCATATATTAAAGTAGTGCACCTTCATGGCTTCATCTATTTATCTGCAGTTAGACATAGTTCAGATAGGTTCTCTTTACTTGTCTTCCACATTTTAAGGTAAGGTTATGACCACAGCACGAGTTCACTCTTTCGAAACCTTTGGTTCCGTAGATGGCCCAGGTATTCGCTTTGTAGTCTTTATGCAAGGCTGCAAGATGCGCTGTCTATACTGTCACAATCCTGATACTTGGAAGATTCATGATGCAGGTGAAGAGTACACTGTAGACCAAATTATCAAGCGTGCCCTGCGTTACAAGACATACTGGGGTGAGCAAGGTGGCGTTACTGTTTCAGGTGGCGAGCCTTTAGTGCAGATCGAGTTCTTAGTTGAGTTCTTCAAGGCTTTAAAGGCAGAAGGTATTAACACCTGTCTGGATACTTGTGCAGCTCCATTTACTCGTGAAGAGCCTTTCTTCTCTCAGTTCAATGAGCTCATGAAGTATACCGATCTGGTCATGCTCGATATCAAGCATATCGATAACGAAAAGCACGTTGAGCTCACTAAGCTTGAGAACACAAACATCTTAGATTGTGCCCGTTACTTAAGTGAGATTGGCAAGGATGTCTGGATTCGCCATGTTTTAGTTCCAGGCTACACCGATAATGATGTATATCTGCAAAAGACTGCAGACTTCATCAAGGAGCTTAAGAACGTTAAGCGTGTTGAAGTACTGCCATACCACAGCTTTGGCTCATTCAAGTATGAAGAGATGGGCATTCCTTACAAGCTCAAGGATGTTGAGACTCCTTCACAGGAGCGTGTGGACAATGCCAAACGCATCTTAGGCGTACAGTCTTATGCTGAGTATGAGGCATCTTTAAAGAAGTAGGCCAACACTTACCAAATAAGTTGACCAAAGCGTGTTAGCTTTACATAAGTTGGCAACGCCGCGTTGGCTTTAAATAAGTTGGCAACGCCGCGTTAGCTTTAAATAAGTTGACCAAAGCGCGTTATCTTTAGAGGTGGGCAAGCTAAGTTGTCTTTTTGCTAGACTTTTTTCTCATGGGGTCTACAGCAATGCAATTTTGCAGATAGTTTGGATGTTTTATTGAGCAAAAAGATGCTTAATGTCGCAAAAAGCGTGACTTAAGGCTGCAAGCTTAGTTTCTCAAACTAGGGAATGTAGATTATTTTGCTATAATGCGGCATGCTTTTTTGAGCAAATGGATAACTATAATTGGGTGTCACTATGCTGAAGTTTTGGCTTTACGTCATCGTACTTATTTTGTTCTGCATCTTAGGTTTAACCATCGGTTCTGCTAATGAGTCAATCGTTACTTTCGATTTCCTCTTTGTTAAGGCAGACCTCTCACTGGCAATGGTGATGGTTATTGGCCTGATTGTCGGCATTATTGTTGGACTTTACATCTCCTTAGTCTTCACCATGAAGATGTGGGCTCGTGCTCATAACGCTAAGAGCGAAGCTAAGAAAGTGAAGAAAGAGGCAGCCAAGGCAATCGACAAGGCTAAGCACGACGCTGAGGCCAATGCTGCAAATGACAAGAAAGCAGCTGATGTTAAGGTAGAAGCACCTGCAAAGTAAGAATTATCTTGTCAGCATAAGCTAAGAAAAGTTACAAGTTTTAAGCTTGAAGCCGTCTCCTGTCGCTCTTTTGTTGCAGACAGGTGACGGCTTTTGTCATTTACACAAGCAAAAGATTTCTGATATTACTAAGTATGTTCAGCTGAGTAGAAGATAGATATCTACTTGCAATGAAGCTAATGAACTAAAATCAGCTGACAATTGGAATTATTATTACTATTGCTTGTACAATGTAATTATCATGGCGTATACCATTGAGTATATGCTGCTTTCTAATTCGCTCTACGAGCTAGGCGTGCATGTTTGAACTACTCTTTTTACTTTTGCCTATAGCTGCAGCATACGGATACTATATGGGCCGCAACTCATATAACGTAAAGCGAGCAGGTGAAAAGACCGAGCAGACTAAGAACTACCTGCGCGGCGTGGACTTCTTTATCAATAACGATAAAGACCAAGCTGTAGATCAGTTCATTGCATACTTAGACTCAGGCAATCCTTCCTTTGAGTCCTCTTTAGCTCTTGGCAATCTCTTCAGACAACGTGGTGAGGTAGATAGAGCTATCTCCTTGCATACTTCCCTTGCTAACAATGACAGCGCCGAGCCTTTTGAAAGTGAAATGGCTCAGCTTGAGCTAGCAACTGACTTTATCAGTGCTGGTCTTTTAGACCGTGCTGAGGCTATTTTGCTTGAGTTAGTTGAAATCCCAAGACAGCATAAAAGCTCTGTGCGTATGCTCATTAAGCTGTATGAGCAGGTGCGTGACTTTGAAAAAGCCATTGAGTTAGGTAGCGAGCATAAAGATGTGCTCGGACCATCTGAGCTTAATAGCCTATCTCACTACTACTGTGAACTTGCACTGCAGGATATTGATTCAGGACGAATCAAAGAGGCTACTAAGCGTCTTAACAGTGCTCAAGAGTTCTCTGAGAATGCTATCCGTCCTTTGATCATGCTCTGTGAGATTAAGATTAAAGAGGGTGGACCGGACGTAAGCAGCAAGGTGGTCGAGATTATTGAAAAGATCGCCTCTAAAGATAAAAACTCAGGTATGTTCTGCCTCGAGCTTTTAAGCAAGTGCGGATTAGAAAAAACAGACCCACTATACAAGAGCACCTTAGAGTCATTAGCTAAGAAGACTAGTTCAGCAGCTGTTTTAGCAGAGCTTTGCGATGTGGTTTATAAGACTCAAGGCAATGAAGAGGCTCAGAAGCTGTACTTAAGCTTCATCAATGAAAGACCAAATATCAAGCTGTTCTCTGCCTATATGGGCTTTAGAACTAATTGTCAGAGCACCCAAGGTGAAAGCGAAACCGTGATGCAGCTTAAGAGCATTATCGACGCTCGTATTGCATCTAACCATAAGTTCTCATGCTCCTCATGTGGCTTTGAATCGAGCATGATGTTCTGGCAATGTCCATCTTGCCGCCGCTTTGACACCATTCGTCCAAAGCACTCACTCGACGGCGACTAAACTTCAAGCCATAGTTAATCTCACCTTCCATCTACTCACGGATGCAGCAGTCTCTGGCTGCTGCCATCAAAAAAAAAACAGCTAACCATTTCTTGCTAGCTGCAAAGCCATTAAGCACTTTTGCTACAAAGAATCTAATTACGGATTACTGCCAATGATTCAATGGATAATCATAAAGTAGCTAATAAAGAATTAGCACAAAGCAGCTTATTAATGATTGTAGTTAATAGATCCAAAGGCTTCATAAGCGCTGAGCGCTATAGATACAAGGCACGAATTTAACAAAATTTTGGCCTTAAAGCTGTAAGTTGTTGTATTATCGAGTGATCCCTCAGCACAAATTCCCATATTTTATGAGCCATCAAGCGTTTTGTGGCGGATTAGTGCTGTGCTTGTGAGCTATTCTTCAGGGACTAGATGATTTTAAAAGCTGTGATAGATTTTTCTTTGCAGCTTGAGTAACAAGGCTATATCAATGCCACATTAAGCTAGCTGTAATAATGAGGCTAGCTTAAAGAACTGCGAGCTATCCAAAAAGAAGGAGCTAAGGGTAGGCAAGCTTAATCATGCTTGCGTTATTGCACTTAGATATCCTGCCTGTAAGCTAAGGAATTAAACATGTTTGATCCAAAGGTCATTGTCGCACTCGACTACGATAACGATGCAGCTGCTTTAGATTTTGTATCCAGACTTGATCCAAGCTCCTGCAACCTTAAAGTAGGTAAAGAGTTGTTTACTATTGCAGGCCCTCAGTTCGTATCTAAGTTAGTAGACTTAAACTTCCGTGTCTTCTTAGACTTAAAATTCCACGACATCCCAAACACCACTGCTATGGCAGTACGAGCAGCTGCTAGCTTAGGTGTATGGATGGTAAACGTACATGCCTCTGGCGGTAAAGTCATGATGGAGACAGTACGCAATGAGCTTGATAAGCTTCCAAGCAGTGCCTCTAAGCCAATTGTTATTGGCGTGACTGTACTTACCTCAATGGATCAAGAGCAGCTGAACGGTATTGGTATTGACTGCAGCCCAGAAGAGCAGGTATTACGTTTAGCTACCTTAACTAAAGAGGCTGGCTTAGATGGTGTAGTCTCATCAGCACGTGAAGTTAGCCTGATTAAAGAGAAGTTAGGCTCTAAGTTTATTACTGTAACTCCAGGTATTCGTCCAGCTGGTTCCGATGTAGGCGATCAAAAGCGCATCATGACACCAGTTGATGCAATTAAGGCTGGCTCTGACTACTTAGTAATTGGCCGTCCAGTTACCCGTGCAACTGATCCTTGTGCTGTGCTCAAGAGCATCAACAAGGAAATCTACCAAGTAATGGCAGAGCGTGATAGCGCAATCACTGGCAAATAAGCTTAGCTCTTAAAGCTCACAAAAAAGCCTTGCTATCGTACAGATCGCAAGGCTTTTTTCATTGTAGGCAACACCTTTATAAATGGCACTTTTCTCAACTGCACTTGCCCAACGTCACTTTGGTCAATTGTCGCTATCTCAAAGCAAAAAGCATTAGCGTGCATAAAATGCAGCTTGCCTAGAGTAATGGGCCATTAGTACTATGTGCCTTGCCTACAGCAATGGGACATAAGTACTATGGGGTTTGCCTAGAGTAATGGGCGGTGAGTCTGGTTGGCCTTATCTGCAGCATGGTCTCTACCATGAACGAGATCTTCGGTGCGTTTAAGCAAGGTCATCTTGGCAACTAAGGCAGAGATTTGGCTAATCTCATCGTGGTCAACATCTTTAGCATGGAGAGGAGTATCTTCTTTGGCTAAGAATGCTTCTTTAGGTTTGCCGGTAGCAGCCATAATGGCTTTAAGTCGTTTTGGCTCACGCCCTTGCCCAGTCCACTCACAGACTTTGCCATCTAAATCAATAAAGCGATACTTATATCTGTTTGTGTGGGTAGTTCTTTGATCACAGCCAATACGCTGTGCTATGCCTTCAATGAGAGACTGAGGATCAACTAAGGCATAATCATCTTCCTTGCCGTCATTGCGATAGAGTTTGACAAAGGCTTGATGTAAGTACTCTTTGCGTTGGCGCTCTTGCTCTTCATTGATCTTTTCGACCTTGAGCCTTTCAAGCTGCAGCTGTATATCGTCAATATCTTGAGGGCTAAGATCTTTAAACCATGCTCTGAGGTTTCTTAAGCTTTTGAGCGCTGATACACGAATATCGCCAAGGTGCAGCAGCTTTATTGAGTTGTCATGATGCTCATCAGCACCCTCTTCAATGTCTGCTACATGTCCATTGTTAAATGTCTGATAGCGATAAGATGATTGGTCGCTAACAGCTGCACTATGAGCGTTAACAGAAGATTGGCTACTCGTAGCAGTGCTATGAGTGTTAGCAGTGGTTTGGCTACTCATATCTGCGCTATGAGCGTGAGCAGTGGTTTGGCTACTCATACCTGCGCTCTGATTGAGAGCAGATGATTGGCCACTAATGGCAGGTGGTTGATTTAGATGTTGATGACGATGGGATGCATGTCTTGAAAAGCCGTTGGTAGAGCTCGTAATTGACTCAACTGAGCTGTCCATGAAGCGACTAGAGTTGTCAGGCGTTAGCTGCGTTTGATCTGAGCTAAAGCTGGTGTGATTGCGTCTACCCAAATATGTAGCATCAGATCGAGCATATTGTTCAGTATTATGGTGTTCTTCTTCTAACTGCAGCGTAAAACGTGAGGCTGCATTAGCATGGGAGCGGTCAGATTCGTCAGCAGAGCGAAAAGGCCTATGTATAGTGCTATTTCCTCTAAGAGCACTTTGAGTTTCATACTTTTTGACCATGGCTCTTTTCCTTGTCTTAACCGCGTTATACACCACTAAAGTGCCAAGTAGCGACAGAATAGCTTAAACCTAATCTTGTCTAAGAGAATTATCTGTTGCGCCTCAAGCAAATGTTAGCTTTTGAACTTGCCATAAGCAAGCTTAGCGGCCTGCTATTAAGCCAGCTAAACTGCCAGCCCTTAAGCAAAGCAAACCAAGACTCATTTTACTTAGCACGTGAAATTATATGGCATAGCACTATCTCGTGTGCTATAAAGTATGCATAAGAGCAATGAAGAGCAATTAACAGAAAATTAGTGTTTTCTTGTGGGTTCACTAAAGAGAGGCTGCTGTGAAAGTCATAATTATGCGACATGGAGATGCTGTGTTTAGCGGTGGAGATCGAGTGCTCTCTGAGCGTGGTGTTCAAGAGGCTAAGATTACTGGTATGAAGCTAGTTAGCTCCTTACAGATTACTCGCATCTTTAGCTCACCAAAGCAGCGAGCAATGGCTACAGCAGCACAAGTAAAAGATCTCTTAAGAGGCCGCTCCATTCCAGAGATTGAGATTATTCCAGAGCTCAGTCCCACAGGTAACACCGATATGGCTGTAGAGTATGTGATGGCCTCCTGCTCTAATGATGATACCGTCTTACTCGTATCTCATATACCTCAGGTGGTTAATCTCTCCATTGCTTTTGCAGGTTATGGCTTTAACGTGCCTTCGTTCTATACAGCTGCAGCATTAGTACTACAGCAAGATGAGTCAGGTAAGTTTGTACCGCAGGACTTTTACACGCCTAGCAAAGAAAACAGCTTTTAACGTCCAGCTTTACTTTAGCAACAATCCATTTGATCGCTAGGCCTTGGGATCTAGCGATCTCACACAACTCTCATTTTCCACATCCTGCGCACCTCCATTCAACCGCTCTGATCTCAACACTTCTCAAGTATTGCGATGCATTAGCGGTAAATCGTCTAGGCATCTGAAGAACATGCCCATCTACTTAAGATGAGTTAAAAGACGTCCTTTATATATCAACTTTCTAGCTCGTTCACCTCAGCACAAATATCCCAAGATCACAGGATCGTAGCTTCTAGTGCATAGTTGCAAATGCACGGGATCATGGTTATCGGACGCTTGCTTCTTAAGATCTTGGGATCGTAGCGATGTTTTTTTGAAATGCAGGGATCATGGGGCGTGAGATCGTCAGGGGACGTGCTCGCTTGTTCATAAGTTCTAAAGTATGTGCGGGCGCTTACTTATAAGATCGTGGCTAGAGATCAGGTAGCTTTGAGTAAGTCAGAGGCGATCGCGGATTTTGGTCTTGGTTTACCTGCTATTGGCTGGACGGTTGGTGATTTTTTGAGTCAGTTTGTTAAATAGCGAGTGATTCTTTGTTAGGAAAACTAGCCATCATGGGTAGGTTTTTGTGGGTAAAAGACTTATTTATCGGGTTTTGTGACTTTACTAATGGGGGCGAATCTTTTTTTATTTTTTACAATTGGCTGATTTGCCTTTGATTTAGCAGGATTAAAGTATGCGCCGTAGTCTAAAGGAGAAGAAACAAGGCAAATGGGGCGGCCAAATTAGTGCTTAAGCCCTGTTATTTGACCCAAAACAAGGCTGATCAAGCGAAACGTTTCACTAATGTTTCGTTTTGAAAATATCAACATTAGCACCTAGTTTGTTAAGAACCTTTATTAATTATCTTGAACAATGGTGAAGTGTTAAGTGAGTAAAAAAAGCTCACAAAGCCTAATTTAATGCGCTTTTAAAGAGGTGAGAAGGTGTGTGTTGCAAGATCTTGCCTTTGCAAAGTCTAGGTTAATTCGTTTTGGCCATGACACAAACGTTTGCTTACATAGTTTCAACTTGTATACAAGTCTTATCTTTAATAAAGATTGTTTACAAGGGATCGAACCATGAGTCTACTAGGATACAAGTGCTACAGAGTATTACTCCACTAATCGTAGGATGGTGGAGATTTGCTTCAAATGGGTACTTGTATTAGGTGCAAATGCGATAAATATCGAATTTGAAGTGTAGTTTGCTGGCATGTATAAAAATATGTGCCAAGATATCAAAGATCTATTCTTATCTTAAATCACATGTGTAAATACTGCTGTTTATAGATAAGACATTCTGTATCTAGCTTTTTGTGATCCTCTCAACATTGTTGTAAGAATAGTGGTTAAATCTTCAAAATTGAGGTCTTTATATAGGCATTTAGTGAAGTTTTTATCCATAATGTAAACACAGTCAAGAGGAAGCAAACCGACCGCCTGTACACAAAATGATTTAAATATACAGGTGATTGTTGTAATGCCATCTCTGTGAGCACAAACAGTTTAATCTTTGGTCTATTGTCCAGCGAAAAACACTTTGAATCAGTTGTTCTCATATCCACCTGATTGATGCAAAGAACTTTTGTCTAGTGAAAATGTGAATACACAGACTAAAGCAGAGGATTACAGCTATGATGCGCACTTTTAACAAATACTCCCCACTGATGATTGCTAAGCATGTTTCATCTTTCTTTAAGGGTCGTTTTGTCATTGCCGAGCAAGGTACTTTTATCTTTGATGGCGGCAAGGTTGTCATTGATGACAATTTAAGTGAGCACCAAAAGAAGATTGGTCGTGAAGTTAATGACATTATTTCAGACTTCATTAAGGCCTCTCGTCCAGTAGACCTTCACTACAGCTAAAACAATCAAGACAAACATAAGGTACGGTACCATCTTGAAGTTGGCTCCGTAGATGCTCAAATGGATATAAGGTCAGGCATTAAGTTGCAGCCTGAGATCTTAAGTATGTTTGAATAAGTCCATTTAGCGTGTATGGTTCTGACACAAAACAAACAGCCTCTGTAAATCTCAATCCATGCGATTACTAAGCTCGTAATCAGGGATAGGCATGGATTATTAGAGTGGATACTTATTCTAGTGTCGTATGCATGTGCTGCTTGCAGATTAGAGTCTTTGTCTCCTGCGAGCAAATATCGTAGCTAATATGAAGCCCTTGAAGATACATATCTTCCGGGGCTTTTTATTTTTGAGCAATTAACAGATGATAAAGCCGACCTCATCGATAAATGCGCCACATATTCATGTGCATGCGCTACATATTCATGTCCATGCTCTCATGATAAGAACCATGAGTGCAGCACCATCTTTAATCTGCATCCAAGGTTACGAAGCCTTGGCATAGTGTCAGCTTTGTATCGATTTTATGAGATGCACTTGTTGTTGTGATAACATACTGAATCTAGGTGACATGGGGCTAAAAGCTGATAGCATTCATGCTTGCTAGCAAGCAGTTCTAGCTTGTTGTGTGAACAAGCACTTCCCTGTGTCTATGTGTATGTTTAATTGAAAGTTTTGTATGACAGACATTGATTTATGTACCAGCGTCGAAGATAACGACGACGTAATTGATCAGACTATCGCCGCACTTGATGAGGAGTTTTACACTCTGCCAAGTGATGAGCAAGTAATTGAGGCTATGTCCGAGGAACTGAGCACTGTTCAAGACGTGGTTCGTTACCTGGTTTCAATGTTTGCGATGCATTCAGTTTATGTAGGTCATGGCACTGGCAACTACTGGGATGAGGCAATTGAGCTCGTTCAGTCAGTCATGTTCTTGCAGCCTCCTTGCGATGAATCAACCTTAAACTCACGTTTAACTCGTCGTGAGCGTATCCATATTGCTAAGATGGCAATTGCGCGTACCAAGTACCGCATCCCAACTCCATACTTAACTCACCGTGCATTCTTTGCAGGTCATCAGTTTTATGTTGACCGTCGCGTTATCATTCCGCGCTCACCAATTGCTGAGCTGATTGAAAATGAGTTCCACCCATATATCACCAAGCGTCCTGAGCGTGTATTAGATATGTGCACTGGCTCTGGCTGTATTGCAATTGCTATTGCACTGCAGTTTGATGGCGAGTGTGAGGTAGATGCTGTAGATATCTCTGCAGATGCCTTAGATGTTGCTCAGCGTAATATCGAAGAGTATGGCCTTGAGTATGTGGTAACCCCAATTCAGTCTGATCTCTTTGACAATCTGCCTGAGGGCGACAAGTACGATCTCATCGTAGCTAACCCACCATATGTAAATGCTGAAGATCTTGAGTCTATGCCAGATGAGTATCAGCGCGAGCCTGAGATCGCTTTAGGCTCTGGTGATGATGGTCTTGATTGCGTACGTAAGATCCTTATTAAGGCTCGTGACTTCTTAACTGATGATGGTGTGCTCATCGTTGAGGTTGGCAATACTGAAGAAAACCTCATGGAGACATATCCAAACGTTCCATTCCGCTTTATCGACTTTAAGCGTGGTGGCAGCGGTGTATTCATGCTCACTGCTGATCAGCTTGAGGTTTGTGCTGAGTACTTCAAAGAGCAAGCCAAATAGTCTTTAAGCGTAAGCCACAAGAGCAGCGATAACTGCAGCTCATAATCTTGAAGCTGCAGCGAGCGTGGCTATCTAAAATGACCGACACATGGGGCCAAGAAGCTTGGCGCTGTGGTCGGTCTTTTTGTTTTTCAACGCGAGAGTGTGCATCTTTCTCTGTTGCATTGCTGTGTTTGATGTCTTTTTGTAGTGTCCAAAACGGGGAGATAGCATGCAAATGAGTGCGATTATCTGTAAAGAGTGCCTTTTGCTGCTATGCCTGATAATATGGAGCATTGCAAAGGTGGCTACCTAAGCAATCATATGGCTTTATTTAGGTTAATGGATACAAGGGACTATGGGTGCTAATACTTTTGGACAGATCTTCACTGTAACTACTTGTGGTGAGTCTCATGGACTTGCCTTAGCTTGTATCATTGATAACTGCCCACCAGGCGTAGAAATCAATGAACAGATGATTCAGCATGATCTCGATCGTCGTCGTCCAGGTAGCACTCGTTTTGGTACTCCTCGCAATGAGGCTGATGCTGTAAAAATTATCTCAGGTGTCTTTGAGGGCAAGACCACGGGCACACCAATCGGCCTTATCATCGAGAACACTTCACAGCGTTCTGGTGACTACTCTGAGATCATGAACTCCTACCGTCCAGGTCATGCCGATTACACTTACTTCATGAAGTACGGTATTCGTGACTATCGTGGTGGCGGCAGATCTTCTGCCCGTGAAACAGCTATGCGTGTAGCTGCAGGTGCGGTAGCCAAAGCTGTATTAAAGAAGCTCTTTAATGTTGAGGTAGAAGGTTGCGTGACTGCAATTGGTCCTCACAGTACTACATCTTTTGATGCTCAGGCGGCTTTAAATAATGCCTTCAACTTTGCTACCTCTGATAAGCAAGAGCTACAAAAGCTTACTGACTACATGGATAAGCTGCGTTTAGAGCAAGATTCATGTGGTGCGGTGATTGAAGTTAGAGCTAAACATGTGCCTGTTGGTACTGGCTCTCCAGTGTTTAGCCGTTTAGATGCAACCTTAGCCCATGCCATGATGTCGATTAATGCAGTCAAGGGTGTAGAAGTAGGCGACGGTTTTGCCATGGCTGCAATGCGTGGCTCCGAGGCTCGTGATGAGATCACTCCTGATGGGTTTAAGTCCAATCACGCAGGCGGTATCTTAGGCGGCATTGCTACTGGTCAGGATATTAAGGTGCGTTTAGCATTCAAGCCAACCTCGTCTATCATGACTCCAGGTGAGTCTATTGATAAGCAAGGTAACTCCATCAGTGGTTTAGTTACCAAAGGTCGCCATGATCCATGTGTAGGTATTCGTGCTGTGCCGATTGCCGAGGCTATGATGGCAATGACTATCTTAGATGCCATTATGCTTGATCGCGCTCAGTGTGCGAGCGTTGATCGTGAGGCTATCTTCCATATTCCTGTCTAAAGATAGGATATGCTGCATCAGTTGCGAGCATCGCAAGCTGCTATCTGCTAGTTAGGCGCATATAGTGACATCACACTCTAATTGTTAGGCGCATGTAGTGACATCACACTCTAAGTATCAACTCATTATGGTGCCTTAGACGAGTAATTACCTAGCAAGAGGGGAGCTATATGCTCCCTTTTTTCATATTGAGCCAGAGGCGCAATTGTAGGTATTATTATTAGCTAAAAATAGAGATAGTTTGTTCATAGCATCGTAACTCAGTGTATCGCTGAGCAGGTGGTGCAAGCTACTCTTGCAATTGTGATTGTTCTTTGAGGAAATTAACCATGGACGCCATTGAGACTATTAAGTCCCATCAGTCAATCCGTAAGTTTACTGATGAGAAGATTTCAGACGAGCAGATGCGCCTCATTGAGGATGCAATTATTCAAACCTCTAGTACTTGCTTTTTCCAATACGTAACCACTATCAAGGTTACTGATAAAGCAAAGCTCGAGCGCATTGCCACTATCTCTGGCGATCAAGACCATATTGCTAAGTGCTCTCACTTCCTCGTTTTCTGCCTGGATATGACCAAGTTACAGCAGGTCACCGATGTTAAACCTCCATACAATTTCCGTATGCTCATTGGCGGTTTTAACGACTGCTCTTTATGCTGTCAGAATGCTTTAACTGCTGCTGAGTCTTTAGGCTTAGGTGGCGTTATTATTGGCGGTTTCAAGGCTGGTATCGCTGAGATTTCTGAGATGCTCAAGCTGCCTTATGGCGTAGTGCCACTCCTTTGCTTATGCTTAGGTGTTCCTGACAAAGAGTATATTGAGGATCAAAAGCCTCGTCTGCCACGCCATTGGCTCATTATGGATGAGGAGTATCGCGATGCTTTCAATACCCCAGAGCTTGAGGCATATGACAAGGAAGTTGATCAGTACTTCCAGAATCGTAAGTACAATCAGCGCTCTGATACTTGGTCAAATTCTGCCAACACTATGATGCAGCGTACTAAGTTACCTGCGACTCCTATCATCGTTTACTTAAAGTCCCAGGGCTTTGAGTTTGAATAAGAGCAATTAACAGCTAGATCAACGCTAGCAAATCTAAACTCCAGCTTAAGTACTACTAACAAGCGTCACTTTAGTAGTACCACAATTGCCTCATGGTTTTGTCCAAGGTCTTGGTCTTGTCCATTGTTACGGTCTTGGTCTGGGCCATGGGGCTTTTTTGTCTTTAGTACACACGAAATATCCAGCAAGTGAAAAGCATCTATGTTCATAGATAGTACAGATGTACTAGCTTTAGCGGTGAGTATTAATATAAAAGCTCATGCTAATACATATAACTTCAGTTTCGCCAATGGCTATTACTTGGCCTCATGCATAGATAATGCATTCTCATTAAGCGCACGTTCGACAAAGATAATTAGTTTCCTTGCATAGTACTGTGCTATTGCTTCAAGTGCTAAAAATGCTCTTGTCCTACTTTCAGAGCGAAAAAAGATAGAATCATATAACTTACCTTTAGCCTTGATATCTATCCACTGATACACGTTATCAGACTCGTAGTTATAGGTTTTGTAAAGACTAATGGCATTTTCTTGAGTTTGCTTCGTATCAACATTAGTTGTCGCTAAAACGTAATACAGCTCATGCTCAATAGCTGCATTGACACTATCTTCGTTGATTGTTGCTTTAGCATGTACTTTTACGCCTGTTAAGATCTTTTTAGCGTTAGGTTTTGGTCTACCAGCAGTCGCATATCCCATAACATCTTCATACTCTATCTCTGATAAGGTCACATATTTGAGATCCTTTGCAATGTTCTCAAAGTCGTGCTGAGCATCGGCTTTGCACGAGCGTGGTACTTTAACGAGCTTTACAAGCTTGCGCTCGATTTCTTTGAGCTCTTTTTCAGCTGAGCGCCTAATTGATTCTGTCTTGAACTGACGCAGACTTTCTTGCGTGAAGATGATTTTGAGCACGGCAACAGACTTCCCATCTTCTGCAATAAGCTCTTGTTTTCCTAACCAAGCATAACCCATGGATCTATGTGGTGTACCTTTCTTGACCCATGAGTGAGAAGGTACTTGTACTGAAGAAAGATGTGTAAGACCTGATTGAACTTTCTCAAAGTCCTTCATTACTTTAGTGTCATTGAGCCTTGCAACTAACTCGATACCACAATCGTGACATGCTTTAACAGTTTTGGCATCAGCCAATACCGTTTCTGCAACAAGAGTTTTTATGTTTGAGTATGGTTGTTTCAGATAGTCTAGCTCGCCTTCTGCAAAAAACTTCAGAAACCTTGTATTGTCATTATTGTTCGCATTGAGTGCTGCTTGATAAGGCAGATCTGCTGTATCAATAGTCTCAATGCTAGTGTTTGATGTAGCGTGTGGGCGATTAACTATAGTGCTGTCAGCTTTGATTAGTGCAGATAATATCTCTGTTGAGAACCTTTTAGGGCCATAGGCAGCAATACGGTCAAAAATGTCAGCTACAGAATACCTATTTGCATGTAAGTAAGGATTGTCTACACATGTATTCGATAAGGCAAACAGGTTAGCTGGTAGCTTCCTAGCAAATTCCTCAATGCTGTTAAATCCGCCTGTCATATCAGTATTTAAGTATCTGAGAATTAATAACTCAGTTAAATGACCAGACTGAATATGAACATTAGGTCCATCCTTGCCAATCATAGAGTTTACAATTGAGCTGAGATTATCAGCATCCATTAGACCTTGTAATAAACCAAGATGTTGAAGCTTGACGCTAATTGAGCTAGGTGAGGTTTTTTTGATGTTGGAAGCCATTGTATGCGCCTAATCGTTGGGGTGACTGCCATATCTTAATGTAAATAGCCAAACAACGCCCCACTATCAGTTATTTTCTATGAAAGCTTTATAAGAAACGCTGTTATTCGATAGCTACTGTTAGCACAAATGAAAATGCCCTCAAAAGAGGGCATTGTTTGGGCTCAGAGAGTGGCGGTTATTACCACTTCTTCTTGTCTCCGAAAATCTCGTCAAGCTCTGCATCAGTCTCGGACTTCTCGTTGACGCGCTCGACTTCTTCCTTGCTCTTTTCACGAACCTGATTTTCAAGGTCGTGAAGCATATTGGTTAAGACATCAGACTTATCCATGAGCCAGTTATCCTTGATGCCAGAGCGGCGGATAACATCAAGGCCCTTGGTAATCAGGGTACGGCATGAACCGACCTGATGAGCCTCTCTCATGATGGTAACGTTCTGAATTAAAGAAGAGATGTTGATCTTTAAGACTAAGAGCTTAAGACGACGGTCTTCTTTTTGGCAGAGGTTTACGTCAACAGGAGTACCTGAACGTAACTCTGACTGAATAATCTTTCTTAAACGACGAATGGTACGTAACTGTAAAACAGCGATGTTGTCGTTCTCTGGGGTTCTAAAGGCCAGATCCTCACGATAGTTCTTCTGAATATCGTTGATGAGGTTGGTCTGCTCAGCAATGCGGTCTTCGATACCACGTGCGGTAGGGTCACCCTTGAGATGTTTTAAAGCTGTAAGAATACGGTTACGCATAATCAGAACGATAGTCTTTGAGTATGGCAACTGGTTCTGATTGATGAGTAATTCTTCAGTCTCGGTGACGATATTGCGGCAGCGTGTGTAGATAATACGCATGTCTTCTTCGCGCTTGGTCATGTAATCAGAATACATGTTGTAAATGATAAGCATGAACGTAGCAAGCACGATGATAATCACAGCGATCGTTACTAGCATACTGAGAGCCCTTATTACTATTGCTATTAGATGCAAGTGTGGTCTTACAAAAGTAAGTGATGATAGCCCTTACTTTAGCCTAAGCTCAATAGAGATTATTGTCTTATGCTAAGGCTGTCACATGCCACTTAGTGCATCCTTAATTTATCTAAACTGTATGAGTTGCAAAGTGCATCATCTAGAGGTGGTTCAAACAAAGCATTGGCAATCTTGGGACAAAACGATTTAGAACCAAGAATTAAGCTCTTATCTTGTGTGTAAACCTACACTACTCATACACTTGTCTAATTATGCAACAAAACACTGTAAAAAGCATAAGAGTGCGGATAACTAGTCAGGATTTGCACCATCCTAAAACGCTCTTATGTCGACAGATAGTTATTTTTTTCTCTTCCTGAGCGAACTGATGAGACTCATCAGCCATTTTGCACCACGTATTGTAAGGCATTTTGGACTACATAAAGTTGAATAAAGCTTGCAAAACGAGGCGCACGTCGGAAAAAGACGTTGCAATGACTCATATCAGGGCAAAGTGCAATTGGTGTGCCATGCAACTTGGCTCTTACACATAAGACAAGCAGCTATGCAAACTTTGCAAAAGCTTAAAGCCTAGATATTTGGGATAGAGCTGCTTGAGGTAGGGTTTATGATTTTGCCAAAACGCTTTACTTTTACGATCGCAAAAAGCAAGTGCTATACGTAAAATCGCGCTAATCTGTCAGGTACTTGTACATCAAGAAAGGTAAGAGATTTGACAAAGTTTCTTAATCTTTCATTCTAAAGTGACTGTTTTTGTACCAATTATGGTGAAAAATTTCAAAAAATGATGAGTGTAATCGCTCTGAGGCTACCAAATCGTAGTTAAGTGACATCAGCAGGGAGTATCTGCAGTAACCAACTTTTGCAAAAATTGCAGTGAGTAGTGCAATTAATGATGTGTATGGAATAGAGTGATTGCAATTTTTGCATCAAGTGCTGTTTTTGGTGCAGTTTTGTGGGTAAATCTATAAGGTGATGAAAGTACCGTCTCATAGCTAAGTTAGGTACAGATAAGGGTACTTTCAAGTACCTTCATAGCATTAGATATAAGCGTACAAAGCTTGTGCTGACGGGATTTGAGCAGATACTTTAACAACTTGGAGCAGTGACTTTGGCTATTGGTATGTGGTTGTATCTTGGCAAGTTAAAGAAAACTATATGAAATGCTTTAGTGACTTCACAGTCACAATTCATAATTGATGCTTTACTTTTTTACTTGCGAGTATAATCATGAGTTAGGCAATTAGGCAGCATCAGTCATTAAGCTATCTGTCTTTTGGGCAGTTAATTTGCTGTATTAGGCTTAAGACGACTAATTGTCTCCTAGGAGATACACCTCCGAAGTTTAAAAATGGAAAAGGATGCCCGGCATGACATTAATTAAGAATCAGGACTTCATTGACTCCATTTATGAGGCATTGCAGTTCATTTCCTACTACCATCCTCATGACTTCCTTGAGGCCATGAAGCACGCCTATGACATTGAGCAGAACCCATCTGCTAAGGCTGCTATCGCTCAGATCTTAAAGAATTCCAAGATGTGTGCAATTGGCCATCGTCCATTATGTCAGGACACTGGTGCCGTAACCTGCTTCGTTAAGATCGGTATGAACGTTCAGTTCGAGGGCGACATGACCGTTCAGGAGATGGTTGATGAGGGTACCCGTCGTGCATACTGCTCAGAGACCAACCCTCTTCGTAAGTCTGTTCTCGCTGACCCAGTAGGCAAGCGTTTAAACACCAAGGACAATGCTCCTGCTGTTGTTCACATTGAAATGGTAAAGGGTGATAAGGTTACCGTTTCTATCGCTGCTAAGGGCGGTGGTTCTGAGAACAAGACCCACATGAAGATGCTCAACCCATCTGACTCTATCGTTGACTGGATTCTTGGCGAAATCCCTAAGATGGGTGCTGGCTGGTGCCCACCAGGTATTTTAGGCGTTGGCGTTGGCGGTACTCCAGAAAAGTCTGCTCTGCTTGCTAAGGAAGCTTTAAACGAGCACATCGACATTCAGGACCTCATCAAGCGCGGCCCACAGAATGCTGATGAAGAGCTCCGTCTTGAGCTTTATGAGAAGATCAACAAGCTCGGTATCGGTGCTCAGGGCTTAGGCGGTCTTACCACAGTATTAGACGTTAAGGTAAAGACCTATCCTTGCCACGCTGTGTCAAAGGCAACCACCATCATCCCTAACTGTGCTGCTACCCGTCACATCGACTTCACCTTAGACGGTTCAGGTCCAGCTACCTTCACTCCTCCATCATTAGACGACTACCCAGAGATTGAGCTCGGCGGTAACGATAATGTTAAGAAGGTAAATCTCGACACCTTAACTAAGGAAGAGGTTGCTACCTGGAAGATGGGTGACACCCTGTTATTATCAGGCACCATCCTCACTGGTCGTGACGCTGCCCACAAGCGTATTTGCGACATGATTGCTAAGGGTGAGCCTTTACCTGATGGCGTTGATTTCAAGGGTAAGTTCATTTACTACGTTGGCCCAGTTCCAGCTGTAGGCGATGAGGTTGTAGGCCCAGCTGGCCCAACCACTTCAACTCGTATGGACAAGTTCGTTGAGACCATGCTCTCCGAGACCGGCCTCTTTGGCATGATCGGTAAGTCCGAGCGCGGCCCTGCTGCAGTTGAGTCCATTAAGAAGCACAAGGCTGCTTACCTGATGGCTGTTGGTGGCGCTGCTTACTTAGTTTCCAAGGCTATTAAGTCTGCTAAGGTATTAGCATTCGAAGATCTCGGCATGGAAGCTATCTACGAGTTCAAGGTAGAAGATATGCCTGTAACCGTAGCTGTTGACGCTGAGGGTAACAACATCCACGCTGTTGGCCCACAGGTTTGGTCACAGAAGATTAAAGAGCTTGACTTCAAGTACGTTTAATCTAAGCGCATAAGCTATTAAGTAAGGTGCGGCATCTTTTGATGCCGTATCCTGCTCAACTAAAAAGGCCCCGATCATTAACTTTGATCGGGGCCTTTTTAGTTTGTTGAGCATGCCATCAGAGTTTATATTTGATGCTGTTCAGGTTTCTATCATATAAGTTAAAGCTTATAAGTCTTTTTGCTTATCATAAGAGCTAGCAAAATCAACACGTTGTTTTGCTACAAGAAACGACTTAATGAGCTAGTTGAGCCAAGTTTTTTTTCTGGATGGTTATCTTAAGGACTTAGATGATGTCTAGACAACAGTTATATGTGAATACAGTTTTGTCAATGGACGGAAGTACTTATAGAGTGCTTTTTATTGCCCCTGATGATGTAGCTCTCTATGACATGTCTAGCTCAAAATCTAGCATTAGATTTGATCTTGTTAGTAGAGCCACATTAATGGATCAGCTTAACTCTGGTCATGCAGAAATAGTGAATGATCCATATGAGGATCTTAGGTTTGTTGTAAACTCCAAGCATGATGCAAAAATGGAGGAAAGCTACGAACTAATAAAGCCTATTGTGTCTGATCCTAGTATCTTGTACTCAAGAGTAGAGTGCAATGCGGCTATCAAATCTATTGCAGGTGATGACCAAGTTCTTCAGCGCAAGATATACAGGCTAATTGCACGTTGGTTTCAAAGAGGGCAATGCAAAGGAGCATTGTTACCAGATTACCGCTCTGTAGGCAAAGGGCCAAGAACTCTTACTAAGAATCCAGGGCGCAAAGGTGCTAGGCAATCTCCTATCATGAATGATGCTCTGCGTGATTTAATGGCTATGATCATCAAAAAGTATGTCCTAGTCGTGAATCACATTTCGCTTGAAAAAGCATATCCTGAGCTTATAAAAGCCTATAAGGATGCTTATCCTGATTCTCAGGAGCTTCCTAGTTTTGGCCAGTTTAGGAACTTTTACTACAAGGTAACCACTCATAACGATCGAGAGCTTAAGCAATTTCCTGAGATCCTCTTAAACGATAAATCGCATAATGAAATGAGCTCAGAGTCGGCAGTAGCAAATAGTATTGGCGCAATATACGATTTGGAGGCTGCTGTAGATAATGTCTGCCTTATTTCATTTGCGCCTAATCCTATAAGTATTGGTAGACCTGTTATTTATCTTGTAACTGATAGATTCTCGGGCAGGATAGTAGGCTTTAGTGTGTCCCTTGAGGAAGCTAAATACAGCAGTGCTGCAGATGCTATTTACTGCGCTATTGCCCAAAAGAACAAGTATTTTAAAGAGTCTTTTGGCATTGACCTGCCGTTTGAGTGGGATGTATCTGGTTTTCCAAAGACTATTTGTCTAAACAATGTTGAGCTAGATGGTGTAGACATAGAAGAGTTTCAAAGAAAGTATAGTGTTGCTATTACAAATACACTACAGCAGAGCACGGAGTTGAATGGTTCTGTTGAGAGCACGCTTTCTCTTGTGCAAAAGGAACTTGACTCATTTTTTGTAAAGCAGTCATTTACATCAAACAGTAGCAAGAAAGCTGACAGGCAAGATAACATAGACAATGCATTCTTAACACTTCAAGACTATAGAGCTATTGTCTTATATGTGATTGATATCATTAACCACAGAGTAATAAGAAATACGCCTGCTACATACCCACCTGCGCTTTTCAGCAATCCAAATACTCTATGGAAGTGGGCCGTATCGTCTAGTAGCATCGAGCTTAGAGGCTGTGAGAATGAAGAGGCCTTACATTTGAGCTTACTGTCAAAGCAAATAGCTTCTATTTCAAAAAAAGGGATCAATTGCTCAGATATTGTGTATACATGCAAAGAGTTTGAAAAAAATGGACTTTTTGACCGAGACCTGATGTCTAGTGAAACTCTCAATCCAGTTATCGCGATTGATAATAGTAATGTGTCTAACGCTTGGATCTACCCAAATCCGACAAAACATCCGCTGAAGTATTATCGCTGTAGCCTAGCAGATGAAAGTCTCTTCTTATCTAATACTTGCATGTATGAAGCTCAGATTTTCAGTAAACTAAGATTTGAGTCTAAGAGACAAACTTTATCTGAGCAAGAGCGTCTAAGAAGAGAGTTGATGGTTCGCGTTAAGAAGATGACTGAATGCGCTATAGAAAATCTTAAACAAATCGACTTAAGCTTGCAGCAAAGTACCAGTGATACTATTTAAAGTCTGCTCGCCCAAAATGAAATTGAATGAGTTGGTAGTACCTTAGATAGTTGTACAGAATATTTCTAAACCTGCCCAATCAGATTACAGATAGGCCAATGATTAAGAGGCGAATCTAAGCAACGATAGGCCAATGATTAAGAGGCGAATCTAGGCAACTATAAGGACATGGCATTTAAAAGCCGTTAGGCTTAGAAAAAGTCCATGACCTTATACACAGTTAAACCTTTGCGCCAGTCATTCATTTGAGTATCTAATCATTATTACTCAAGGCATAAAACTATGCCTTACATGTACATTGCGCGGTAAATGTATTCTTATACATTAGATTTTAGTGATGGTGGCTTAGCATCATCGCAATGGCTGCGCCAATTACTAGATAGCTGTAGCTTATGGCCATCATGCGCTTGTTATCTGGTCGATTAATACGAGGCAAGATGTCTGAGAGCGCTACATAGATGAATGAACCGCCAGCAACCGCAAGGGCAAATGGCAAGATGTTCTCTGCCTTATCTAAGATGTTATAGAAAACGATAGCGCCAATTAGCGAGCCTAACATGGCAGTTAGATTGACAATAAAGCCTTGCTTGCGGCTCATGCCGAAGTTAAGCATCAATACATAGTTGCTAAGCTGCTGTGGCATTTCGTGAGCAATAATGGCTGCAGTAACAGCCACGCCGACATTAAAATCGACCATGAAGGATGAGGCGAGCACAATACCATCGCAAATAGAGTGGAATAGCGAGCCAGCTAAGATAGGCGCACCGCCATTGCTCAGACCTTCCTTAATTGATCCCTTGCCTAAAGCGGCGTTTTCATCAGCACGTCTTGTGGCATCAACAAAGTCTCTACCTCTAAGATCAAAGCCATGTGAATGACCTAGATGATGGAGAGTTGAGCGCTTATCTGGATGCTCTGGATCGATAGTGTGTACCTGACCGCAACTGCATACGCTAGCAGGTGCATGCTGATGGTCGTGGTCATGCTCATGGTGGCAAGAGCAGTTTGGATCGGAGCAGCTTGCCTTATGAGCAGCATCAAAAGCTGCTGATTTTGACAGAGTATCGTTAGCTGCATTGAGTGGCTTAACGATGCTCGTAATCATTGAGTTAGCTACTGACTTGTCCTTAGCGTTGGTATCAACCTTGTCATTTGGATGGAAATTATGCTCTTTTGCGTAGGTCTTAGTCTGCTCATTGGCAGCACAGACAGGACAAGTTTGGCTGTGATGATTTGAGTTAAAGAACATCTCGATGGCCACTAATACCAAAATGGTAACTAAGATAGTAAGACCGATATCGTGGATATCAGAGCCCTCTTCAATGGCCTCAGGTAACAGATGGGTAAGAGAGAGAGTCAAAAGAAGACCTGTGGCCACAAGACTTAAAGCCTTGCCTGTGATGCCTAAGATACGTGGCGGAATAAGTGAGATGACTAAAGCAGCTGCTGCGGCAGGAAATAGTGCAGCTACGACAATGCTTCCCAACATATTTAGCTCTCCATCAGTTGATCAATTCTAGCTATTAGATAGCCATCTAAAGTTTTTAGCCTACCTGAGTATTTAGTAAGGTGTCGCTAACTACAGGGCAACAGAATACAACAAAAATAAAGGCAGTGCTTAAAAAATTTAGAAGTTGATCAAATTTTACTATGGCGAAACGGCAACGATGCTTTAGTTCACATTTTTGCTTTAATGCCATTTTACCCGAGCTAGCCTTGGGGATGCTCTTTAAAAATCTAATTTACCTTAAATCTTTCTAGCATGGATTTCGTCTACAACTTCTTTGACTAGTTTTTGAGCAATAGTCTTTCGTAAAGATGTACTCATATATCAAAACTAATATTAAAGTGTGATCCAAGGATCACGGTTTAATGAAGATGCTAGTGACAGAGATCAAATTATGATCAAATAATGAAAAATTTGGCCTTGCATTTTT